>LBWG01000011.1 GCA_000993535.1 Candidatus Uhrbacteria bacterium GW2011_GWF2_39_13
AAGATAAGACGCAAGAAGGTAATCAACTCGAGATGAGGTGGGTCTAGCCCCTTTGCAGGGGCTTTCCTGACGCTACCGGCTTTGCCGGTAGCTTGTTACACAAAGACGTTTTCAAAAAGAAAAGAGACCTCTAAGGTCTCAGAAAAGTTCAAGTTCTTTCGCACAGAATCGTTTGAGGGACAAAAGTTGAGGAATAACGTGCACGAGATCAAACGTAAGGGGTTTATCTGAAACAGGCGACCTATACAGACGCAACAAGTCTATGGGATTACCTGAAAGAGTACGTCCAAACCCAGGAAGGATCCCAGCGAGACGAAACCCTTCCTGACGCAGATGAGCACAGATCTGTAGAGATTCAATCGTATTTAGAGGAACATCCACAAAATCTGAACCCTTAATTCCATGGACGGTTTTACCGGACGTCTCTTGTAATTCCACAGGATGTGAAAACACTATTCTATTCCAAGGAGGATTTAAATGACTATGGTCAATAAAAAGCTCCAAAGCGTGTCGGTCCTTGTCGTGTAAAAAGAGCTCTCGGTTTCCAAAACCTGTTCCTCCGTTTAAAGAGACAATCATGAGCACCAGACTCAACGGCTGGGTTCCCAACACCTCTGGACGAATCCATGGATGAATAAAAGGAAGAATACCAAAAGGCTGGAAACCGAATTGGAGAAGATTTCTTTGACTTGCACAATCCTCATAACACGTCACAGCTTCTGAAACGAGTGTTTTCACACCCATCTGACGTAAACGACGGATACGCTCTACCGTGAATGCCTTAGCAATTCCATATCCACGATAATTGGGATGAACAATCAGCCCACATAGTTCCCAGACATGCACATAATGTCCATAAACAACCGCTCGGGCAAAACCGATAATTCTCTGTGCTTCACACGCGACAAGATTAATCTGTTCTGGATTGATTATGCCTAGTTGATAGGGATATCCATGACCGTATTCCCCTGAAAAAAGCTGATTAATTCCTGGAATATCTGCCTGAACTGCCTCTCGAATCAGAATCTCACTCATGGTTCTCTCTCCTGTGGAATGAATGTTTTGAAGAGATTTCAGTAAAACAAAACGACCATCCCATACTCGGGATGGTCGTCGTCAATGACATTCAATTGACTATAACAAACACACCCCGCGCTGGCGGAAAAAAAAGAAGTGAAAAAAAGATGTGTTTATTAATTTCATAAAATGATTAAACTCCCTCTCCAAAAATATAACGATCCGTGATTTTTTCGTAGTCGAACAATTCTTCTTCTTTGAAGAAGCGCTTAATTTCAGCGGAAGCATTCTCAACAGAATCCGAAGCGTGAATAAGGTTTGACGGCATGTTCATGGAAAGATCCGCGCGGATGGTTCCAGCATCGGCTTCGCGGGGATTGGTTGATCCTACGATTTTGCGCACTTCAGCGATCGCGTCATACCCTTCCAGCACCATGCCCACCACTGGTGTCTGCATCATGAACTGCTTAAGGCTCCCAAAGAATGGCTTGCTGGAATGATGAGCGTAATGCTCATTCAACAGTTCATCGGTTAAACGAATAAATTTCATTGCTACAAACTTAAGTCCTTTTCGTTCAAAACGTCCGACGATTTCACCCAAGAGATCTCTTTGAAGAGCATCTGGTTTAAGAAGCACAAGTGTTTTTTGTTTGTCTGCCATAGAAACATTTTATTATTTTTCAAAAAATATCATTAAATCATTAAAAAGGCAAAGGATGAGATTCTACGATCGGTTCACCGCCGTAAGAGGTAAGGAGAACATCACCGTCTTGATCTGTTCGAAAAATTTGTACCTCCTGCTCTTGAAGTCGTTGTAAAATCGTTGGGTGAGGATGTCCATAGTCATTATCAGCTCCCAAAGAAAGAAACGCCATTTCGGGATGAACCTGATTCAAAAACGACCAACTTGTAGACGTAAGACTTCCATGATGTCCGATTTTCAACACATCAATATCTCCGGATCTGGATCCAAAAATGGATTCTAACTCTTCTTCTGTGTCTCCAGTGAACAATATGCTTGTTTGACCGTAATCTAACTGGATGACAATAGAAAAGTTATTCCGAGATGTAGACGCTTCTCGAAGAAATAATTCATCTGGCCATAAAACAGTTAAACGCACATCTCCGATAACAAGTATTTCTCCTGCCTGAAGTTTTTTGTGAGAAAATTCTTCATCTGTCTTTAATTGAGATACAAACGCGTTATCAGGCTGGGTGTGAGCACGGACACCACTTTCATAGACAGTCCCAATATCATAACGATCCAATACACAAACCAAGCCTGTCACATGATCGGTATCTGCATGCGTTAAAATCATGGCGTTAATTGATCGATCCCATGGTGGAAGAATGCTTCCTAATTTTGTCAGAAGAGTATTATCTGGTCCGCCATCAATCAACCATTGTTCTCCTGTGGGAAATTCAATCAAAAAAGCATCTCCTTGACCCACATCCAACATCCACACGCGCAATGGTTGTTCAACCCAAGGAATAAAAAACTGACTGTGATAAATCCATAACCCGATTGATAATCCAAAAACTGCGACAACAAGAATGATCGCTTGAAACGGTGCTGAAAAAAAATGTTGTTTAGGTTTCGCGCGAGACATACCGACGATAAAACCAAAAAAGAAAAAAAGAGAAAGCGACAATGATTGCTAAAAGCCGACTATGGATTGGTTCAATAGAAGCAAAGGAAAGAGAACCAAATAGATTCACAACCGTAAGCATCACACAAGAAAGTGCCCATGCAGGAAGAAGGATCAATTGTGCAAATCCACCGAAAAAAAAGGCAACAAAGACTCCCACAAGAGTAAGTGCCATGGCATAGGGAACCAATGGAAGCACAAGAATATTGGCAAACGGAGCAACAAGAGACATCTGACCAAAATGCCAAAGAATCAAAGGAAGGGTGAGAAAAATCGCCGCAAGAGAGGCAGCAAAAGATTCGCGTAATCCAAAAAGCTCTGGAAGAAACTCAAGATGCTCACTCAGAGGTTTGGCAAAAACAATCACAGCCACTGTGGCGACAAATGAAAGTTGAAATCCAACGTCAAAAAATAAAAGCGGATTCACGAATAACATCACGCTTGCTGTCAACAGAAACAAATTAAGCAGATACGCTTTACGAGAAACCCAACGTTCAACCACGATAAGAGATCCCATGATCCCCGCTCGCACCACAGCAGCAGAAGCACCCGCAAGCACAACGTACACACATAACAAGACAAGGGTAAGAACAAGTCCACGGCGACGTCCAATCCCTGTGGAAAGAATGAAAGAAAGAAACGTAACCGAAAAAAGAGAAATATTAAATCCGGAAGCTGCCAGCACATGCGAAAGTCCTGTCTGTGTAAAATCTTGTTTTAAATCTGGAGAAAGGGCAGAAGAACCTCCAAACACCAAACCTACAAGAAACGCCGCATGTGGTTCAGGGATAAACTCTTGAAGATGTTCAATAAGTTTATTTTTAAATAAGAGAAGACTTCCTATCACAGACCACTGAGTCGATGGATGAACATCAATATAGAGAGGTTGATAACAAACAGCAAAAATTCCTTTTATGGCAAGAGAACGATCATACGCAAAACCATTAAAAGGTTTAGGTTGTTCAACACGACAATTAAAAACCACTGTATCCCCAAATTGAATTTCGGGATAAAGCGGCGCCCACATAAGCAGCTTCCCTTCTCTTGTGTCATCCGCATAATGAACGTGATCGAGCACGACCCGTTGCGAGTCTGTGCGTTGTTCCACCTGAGCATCCACACGACCTTCAACCCGAATCGCAGAACTGGGCACAGAAGCTACAGAGGAAATAATGGGTGAAAGAGCGTAAGTGGAACGAAAGAGAGAAAAAAAGAAAAGGGCGAAGAGAATAAAGATGAATCGCCATTCACGATGCGGAAAAAAAATCCCCGCAATCAGGAATCCTGTAGCAAAACCCAGTAACCATGACCACCATCCAAAAGGAAAAAAAAGTCCTAAGACGACTCCAAAACAAAACACCGCCAGAGCACTGGCGAGTGTTTTAGAGGGACTTTTCAAAATCTCAAGAAGCGTCATACCTCCCCAAACCCACGCCCCGATAGATGAATCCTAACTGTTCCAAATGAAGATCTGCCAGATAATTACGTCCATCAAAAATATGTGGCTCCACCATCTGATCACGAAGCGTCTTAAAAGACACCTCTTTAAACTCAGGCCACTGCGTTAAGACAACCAGAGCGTCAGCCCCAGAGGCAGCGTCCATGGCCGTTGGTGCAAAAATAACGGTATCGGATAACACACGCTTTGCGTTTTCCATCGCCTTTGGATCATACGCCGCGATCTCTGCTCCCTGGGCGCACAGCCTTTGAGCAATTTCAATGGCGGCAGATTCTCGCACATCATCGGTATCAGGCTTAAACGCCAAGCCCCATACGGCGATACGGCGACCCTTCACGTCTCCCAGCTCATCAACCAGACGCTTAAAAAAAGAATCTCTCTGACGATTATTCACCTCAATGACAGCGGAAAGAAGCTTGAAAGAATAACCGTTGTGGCCTGAAAGCTGTTCAAGAGCGGAAACATCTTTTGGGAAACAGGATCCTCCATACCCGATCCCTGCGTTGAGAAAATGTGGTCCGATACGGTGATCCAAACCAATACCTTGAGCAATATCTCGTACATCAGCTCCCACGCGATCAGCAAGATTTGCCATTTCATTGATAAAAGAAATTTTGGTGGCAAGAAAGGCGTTGGCAGCATATTTAATCAGTTCAGCCGACTCGATCGTAGTCACAAGACGTACAGCTTTAATGCCTTCATGAAGACGATCAATGGTCGAAGCGGCAATCGCATCATCTGCGCCAATCACAATGCGATCAGACACAAGAAAATCTTGAAGCGCTGTTCCCTCTCTGAGAAACTCCGGAACAGAGACGATGTTGATCAAACCTGAGAGTTCCTCACGGTTTTTTTCTTGCATCGTCTTGCGAATGTGCGCCAATACCTTGCGATTGGTTCCAACAGGAACCGTACTTTTTACAACGATCACAGCCTCATGATCCAAACAAAAACCAATCTGTTGTGAAGCGGCAAACAGTGCACTCAGATCTGCTTCCCCAGTACTCTTGGGAGGGGTCCCCACAGCCAGGACAATGATATCTGCCTGTCCAATCACGCTCTCGAGATCTGTGGTAAACATGATATTCCCAGAGCTTTGCACTTGTTTAAGAGCCTCCTGAAGACCTGGTTCATAAAAAGGCACTTCTCCCAAATCCAGACGAGCAATCTTTGAAGCATCAATATCCACACAAGCGACCTTGTGCCCTAATGTAGCAAAACCGACCCCTGTAGTAAGACCGACATAGCCGGTTCCAATCATGACAAGATTCATAGTAAAAAAAGCTTAGCAAAGAGAAGAGAAAGTTTCCAGACAACAAAAGATCCACAGGGTCGACACCACAGGGTCGAGGATTGACGTAAAAGGCTTTATCTGCTATTTTTTACCCTTAACTTTTTTAACGCCGAAACCCGTTATGCTAAACCGCATCACATTTGGTTCTGGAGGAACAACCGGAGTTGTGGAAACAACTTCGGAACTGTCTTTTGTTTCGGCGCGGAATTTCAGTTTTTAAGAGTTTACCTTGAAAAAATGAAATGCCTCGCTGTGCAAGCAAGGCATTTTTCTTTGTTCTTTAGTTCTTTCCAAAAAACAACAGGAGGCCTTTGTGAAAGAAACAGAGAATTCTCACAAGGATTCATCAACGACCTTCAAGTACCTTAAGTCCATGAAAGAAACCTACGATATCCTGCGTTGGTGTTGGAAACAATTTGTGAACGAAAAATCCAATGGGTTTATCAAACGTATTTTCATCTGGGCCATACTCTCTCGCGTGGTGAGCCTGGTCTATCCCTGGCTGATGGGTCTGGGAATCGATGGTCTTTATCTTCACAACAAAACATACGCGATAGGCGCACTGGTTGGCATTTGGCTGACCTACGTGATCGGGTCTCTCTTTGAGTGGCGGACGGGACATTTTACCGAACTCACACTTGGAGAGAACATGCGTATGGTTGAAAAAAGAATAAACGAACTGTTTTTCTCTAAAAATCTTGGACTTCACCTGGAAGAAGGCGGACTGCTCACCCAAGAAAATATGGAGAAGGGATGGAATCATCTAGACAGCGTACAAAAAGCTCTTCTCTTTGGAGGGATTGATTCGAGCCTTTCGCTCATCCTTTCTTTTGGAATGCTCACAATACTAAGCCCCGTGTGTGGAGTGATTATTTTTTTCACTCTGATCGGAAACTTCTTTCTCTCGTTACGCCTAAATCGCTTTGTCACACAGCACATGGAACCGGTTGAATCCCTTTTCCGTAAACTTCACCGCAAACGCGGAGAACGATGACAGGGAGTCGAACGGGTCATCACCTGCGGCCGAGAACTGGAAGAAATCGAAGAAATGGATCAGGAACATGCGGTCGCCCTCAATGGCAATCGTGAAGTATGGCTCACTTATATCCGCGGAACCATTCCCCGATCGCTCTTAGCGGGATGTTCTGTAACTCTCGTAGGCCTGTATGCGGGATGGTGCGTCTGGAATAAGACAATGACCGTGTCAAATCTGATTCCCATTTTAACGTGGGCTGGAATGGCAAGCCAACAAATGCGTTTCCTGGCTCGTACAGAACGAGAAATCAATTGGTGCACGCCCAGCCTCAAATCCCTGCGCCATGCCTTAGGCCTTCAATCCCAATTTACAGAAACCGCACAGGCAGAAGAACTCGATGATGCATGCGTGGAAATTGAATTTAAGGATCTTGGTCATTGCTACGATCACAAACGAAACGGACAAACCATCTCACCTGTAACGGTTTTGAGCGGATTATCCTTCAAGATTAAACCGGGACAAAAAGTCGCTTGCATCGGTCCAAGCGGGGCAGGAAAAAGCACGATCACGCGACTCATTCAGCGTTACATGGATCCCACGAAAGGATCGATCCTCATTAACGGACATGACCTTCGAGACATTTCACTGCGTTCATGGCGCCGAATTATCGGGTATATTCCCCAACAGTCAAAAGTGTTTGAAGGAACACTGCGCGATAATCTGCTCTATGGCTTGTCCGCACAGCAGCGCGCCGTTATTTCTGATGAAGAAATTCTCAGGACGATGAGTCTGTTGCGTGTAGACTTTGGTTCGCGTCTGACACACGGTTTGTACACCCGCGTTGGCCGCAATGGAATGAAACTCTCAGGAGGTGAAGCACAAAGAATCATGATTTGTGCAGCAATCCTCAAGCGTCCAAAATTCATGATTATTGACGAGGCGACCAGCTCGCTGGACGCGGAAAATCAAGCAGCTGTGCAGTCTGGCATAGACCAACTGTTGACTCATCATGAGACCAGCGCAATCATAATTGCTCATCGTCTTTCGACGATTAAACGATGTGATCTGTTCGTTGTTCTCAAACCGATCGACTCTCTTTCTCCTGGAGAAAGCCAAATTGAATATATCGGCTCTAACCTGGAAGACGTCTTCAAAAACTCACCGATCTTTAATCGCCTAGCAGAACTAGAAGGAGTACGCATGAGCGCTTAAAACCTAAAAACGAAACCGACCCTCTTGCAGAGAGTCGGTTTTTAAATGTGTTCATATTTTCAGAGACGCTTCATCTTTAATTGGAACAAAACGGAATGTATAGAGATTATCTCCAGAAATTTCTTCCGAAACAGGACCTTCTACGTTGAAACGCACAACCGTTCCTGTCTTGTCTATAAAACGCATTTGTTCCAAAAAAGTTTTAACCATCGGTTTAGCAATAGCTTTCGCAGAAGTTTGACCACGACAATCCATAGTAATCGTTTTTGTATTCAATCGAGAATCACTGGCAACATTTTGCATCAAAGTCATAAGCAAATGCCCTGCCGTGACTCTCCCTTTAGAAACCGTGGCTGTATCAGTGATATATATTTCATTCTGTCCTCTTTCAAAAGCAATTAAATAACCTAGATAATCAATTTTCCCTTTTGTTTGTTTAGTGCTGATAAATGCTAACGGTGGATAACCTCGATGTTCTGCTTGAAGACAGGAAGTATAAAGTTCTCTGGTAAGACGAATAAATCCAGTTACATACTGCTCACCTCCTGTATTTTGAAACGCGGCCTATTCCATCAAGAACAAGCAAAATACGCTTTTTTTCTGGAGTTTCTGTAAGGAGCGTCAACAGGCAGTGAATTTTTGAGGTTGTTTCTAAACCACTCGTTTGTAATGAATAATCCACTGCATCAAAAATAGTATCTTCTGACATGCCTACTTCTGATGGTTTGGACCCAATATATGGTTCGAATTCTGCCAAATATTCTATTTCACCTGATGCTCTCAACATCTTTTCGTATAATGCTCTAATCTGTTCTGAAGGGACACCAGCACCCATGACAGTCGTTTGAGAAATGTTAAAAACAGTTTCTAGTCGTTCTTTTAATTGTTTAAATTCTTCAAACAAAGGAGAGTCAGAACAAAGATCTGTATAGACCATCAAAATCACCTTTGGCAAGTCAATTATTTGAATAAGTGAGGAAGGAAAAAAAGGTATATTTTTTAAAAGAGCGAATCGACCCTCAATCGTTTGAAGCCATGAATCGATTAACTGTCTCTGCTCTTCTCCTGAAAAAAATGTCCAAGGAATATTAGGCAGAAACTCCGATTGTATGTGTTCAGGCAAATCCGGTGTTGAATAAGATTTCCAACGCTTGGTTATCCAGTTAACAGAAAAAGTTTCTTGAACTTCTTTGGAGAGAGTAACGGGATTTAAAGAAAAGGCATCTGTAAACGTATCTAAAAATGGTTCATCTTGTCGCAACGAGTCAGGTAAACAAGCATAAAAATCATTTAACTTAATATCAGGAACATCTGAAATTAAATGTAAAAATTCCATTTGTACCTCTTTCTCCAAAAGAGCACGCCAAAAATGCTCATCTGTGCCTGCATTTGGAAAAACATCTTTGATAAACGTCTCAAGAGTCGCATAAACATTTGTCCACTCTTGATAATCATGATCATAGTATTCACTAACAATCCATCGATACTTACGCATCTTCATGACTGTTTTTTCACCAAATGTTTCTTTAAAAATCTCTTCAGGAGTCTGAGGGAGAGACTCTTCTGCTTCTTCTATTAATGTTCCTGTGTCTTGGTTAAAAAACTCACGTCTATATTTGTCTTTCATATTCAAAAGTAAATTTTATCCGTAAATCATTTTATAGAATGACTGATGGCTTGGTTGATGATATCTGGCGCGAATACAGCGCTCGCGAAGACTTTCACAAACACGTTTTAGTTGATGTGAATCCACAAGCTCAATAAACTCATCAAAGGTAACAAAGAACAGTTCAATGCGTTCCCCTGCATCCAGATGCTGTTCGCCCACTTTTTCACACTCTCGCGCGGCGTAAATAAAATTTTTCCAATCT
Organism: Candidatus Uhrbacteria bacterium GW2011_GWF2_39_13; assembly: GCA_000993535.1. GTDB lineage: Bacteria > Patescibacteriota > Patescibacteriia > UBA9934 > GWF2-40-263 > UBA12478. Next base: position 9,479 of record LBWG01000011.1, read on the forward strand.
ACTTTATTAGAGCCGTCATAGGTGTCCAGATGTTTCCAGTGTTGTGAGGCATAACCTGTCTCTTCTAGCATTTCTCGCTTGGCTGCCTCAAGAGATTCCTCGCCTTCTTCTATCCGACCGCCAACCAAGGAAAGAAACCATACGTCTCTATCAGGCTGCTGCTGGCGTTGAACAATAATCTTTCCCTCAGGAGTGGTCGCAATAATTTCAACCGTGTAAGAACGCCGGAGCTTTTCAAAAATCTCCTTGGTTCCATCGTACATTTCCTGTTCCCATTGATAGACGTCGAAAATCTGTCCCTGAAAAACGCGTTTTGCTTGCTCTGGTATTTCTCCCATAAGTTACTTTATGACGATATTTAAAATGCGACCTGGTACATAGACTATTTTTACGATCTCTTTTCCTTCAAGATATTTTTGAATATTTGCCTGAGCAAGGGCCGTTGTTCGTGCTGTCTGTTCATGAGCGTCAGGAGCAAGTGTAATCGTGGCTCTAGCTTTTCCATTAATCTGTACAGCCATTTCAACACAGGATTGGACCAGAAGTGAATCGTCGAATGTGGGCCAGGACTGTTCTTCTACAAGTCTAGTCTCGCCAATCATCTCCCAACATTCATTGGCAAGATGCGGAGCAAAAGGTCCCAAAACAATCAAACACTTTTTTAATTGATCATGTGTCATCATTGCTGCATTAAGATCATTAAACAATCGCATGAACGCAGATACGGCAGTGTTAAATTTAAAAGATTCAATATCATCAGAAATTTTCTTCAGGTGAGGTTCGATCACTTTCCCAAGGTCCTGGGCTTGTGCTTGATTCCACACAGACACGTATTTCATGACCTTATCCAAAAACCGACGCACACCAATAAGTCCATTCAAACTCCATGGCACAGGCTCTTCAAACGGACCCATGAATAAAATATACATCCGAAGCGAGTCTGCTCCGTACTCACGCACAATCTCATCTGGATTGACCACATTGCCTTTGGATTTACTCATTTTGGTTCCGTCTGCAGCCAAAACAAGTCCGTGACTATGGCGACGAGCATAGGGTTCGCTCACAGGTACATGTCCTTGATCAAACAAAAACTTATTCCAAAATCTGGAGTAAAGCAGATGCAATGTGGTGTGTTCCATTCCCCCATTATAGAGGTCTACCGGCATCCAATGTTTGAGTTTTTCTACAGAAGCAAACGTTTCGTTATTGTGCGGGTCAATATAACGCAAGAAGTACCAACTCGATCCAGCCCAGTTTGGCATGGTGTCGGTTTCCCGTTTTGCAGGGCCGCCGCATTCAGGACAAATGGTGTTGATCCATTCGTCTATGGTTGCAAGAGGTGATTCACCCGTATCGGTTGGCTCATACTTTTCTACGTCAGGAAGCACAACAGGAAGCTGATTTTCTGGAACGCTCACCCACCCACCGGTTTGTGGCGAACAGATCTCACAATGAACAAGTGGGATCGGCTCACCCCAATAGCGTTGACGAGAAAACACCCAGTCGCGAAGCTTATACGCAACGGTTTTTTTACCTTTGGTGCGTTCAAGAACCTCATCAAAAGAAATTAGTGGTCTATCTAAAATAGGGAGTCCATATTGAACAGCAAACGCTCGATCGCGATCATCATGTTGAGGCACAGCCATGACGGCGCCAGTGCCATATCCCATCAAAACATAATCCGCAATCCACACAGGGATTTTTTCACCGTTTGCTGGATTGATCGCGTAACTACCTGTAAACACGCCTGTTTTTTCTTTCTCCTGCTTCCCACGTTCAATCTCTGTTTTCTGTGCTGTCTCATGTATATACCGTTCCACAACACAGCGTTGACTATCCGTGATCAACTTCTCCACGAGAGGATGCTCTGGTGCTACCACCATGTAGGTCACACCAAAAATCGTATCAGGACGTGTAGTAAACACTTTAAGCGATTCTTGCTTCCCATCCAAAAGAAAATCAATCTCAGCTCCTTCGCTTTTTCCAATCCAATGACGCTGTTGCACTTTAATTTTTTCAAGATAATCAACGGTATCCAAATCCTGTAATAATCTTTCAGCATATTTGGTGATGGCAATCATCCATTGTTCCTTGTCACGTTTTTCAATCCGACCGCCGCAGCGTTCACACACACCATTAACGACTTCCTCATTCGCAAGACCTATCTTGCACGAGGTACACCAATTGATGGCCATCTTTGTTTTGTAGGCAAGACCTGCCTTAAAAAATTCCAAAAACATCCACTGCGTCCACTTATAATAAGCGGGATCTGTGGTATTCACTTCTCTGGACCAATCAAAAGAAAGTCCAAGACTCTTTAACTGACGACGAAAGGTATCCGTATTTTCCCGCGTGATGTCTTGAGGTTTACGACCCGTTTTAATCGCATAATTTTCTGTTGGAAGACCAAAGGCATCCCACCCAATAGGATATAACACGTTATATCCTTGATGGCGGCGTTTTCGAGAAAGCACATCAAGCGCGGTATAGCTGCGCGGATGCCCGATGTGAAGACCAGCGCCTGAGGGATACGGAAATTCAATGAGGCAATAAAATTTTGGCTTATCCGTGCTTTCCTGCGCATGAAAAACAGAAGAGGTCTCCCACCGGTTTTGCCATTTCTTTTCAATTTCTTGATGGTTATACGACATACTAGAAGATCATAACAAAAACAGCTTTTTTATGCCAAATAATTGACGTTTTCTTCATATTCTTTTAAGTTGTGCAGGTCAACTGAACCAAAAGGAGGTCACGTGTACGATCTGTTCGTGTTCGATCATCGAGAATTCAGTCTTATAGATAACAGACGGGTCTTTCTTTCAGACGTCGCATTCACTGTTGCAGCCGATCTTGCCGCCAAGGCCCTGAATCCTTCGCTGCTCAAATCCATCGACAGCAGCAGTTCCATGGAGGATCATGTGAGAGTTGCTGATCAGTGGTTGGAACAAATTCTCAAACTCCAGATAGAGGAGTTTGCCTCTTTGGAACAATGCTTGGTAGAAGCGATTCTTCTGAATAAGGCCACGCTCAGCCTAACAAACCTGGGAGGTATAGGAACCTTTTGTGCATCCTTGGGAGCCATGATCCAACAACGGCTGACTCTCGTCTTTTCTGTAGTCGATAAAAACCAGTGGTCACGCATTCAAAAAATGTACAAACTTCACGGAGTCGACGGTAATCAGTGGAAGCGACATATTGCCGGTGCAGATGCCGCCGCCTATGTTCTTATGACACTGGCCAATAGAGAGAATGCGAGAATTTTTCTTCCAAGCATCCTTGAAGATGTAAAAGATGGGATTGACTTGTTTTGGTTAGAGCGTCCATTTCGAATCGCTGTGAGTGTAAAGTGCGTGCGTGGAAGCGAAATTCAGGCTTGGCACGTTACACAAGAACTCACACAAACGGCTCAAGCAGATATGAATCGGCTATTGAGAGGCTTGTGTCAAATGACACAAGATGTTGAAATGGAACCCGTTGTAGTCCATGTAGGAAATGTGAATGGAGGTCCTCTTTTAAGAGGGAACTTCAATGAAAACTGGCCTCAAGAGTTATTAGCTCAAATGCATCACCAGCGAAGACGCGGACTTCTGTCTTTGGTAGAAAATTAAAGAAATCTCTCATAAGAGATACGCACCGTCTCCAAACAGAGACGGTTTTATCTTTTCATGGCCTGTTGAAGACGTTCAAGAGCGATCACAAATGCTGCACGTCGTAAATCTGTTTGAAGACTTTGAGCTCGCTCAAAAATAAGCTCTGATTCTTGGTTCATAATGGTTTTCAGTTTTGCAAAAACCTCTTCTTCACTCCAGTGCTCCTTTTTCAAATTTTGTTCCCACTCAAACGTCGAGACCGTTACTCCACCAGCATTGGCCAAAATGTCAGGAACAACAGAAACTCCACGAGCAAATAATTGATCATCAGCTTCAGGGGTTGTAGGACCATTGGCAAGTTCAAAGACAACATGTGATTGCAGACGATCGACATTATCTTCTCGAATCTGATTTTCCAATGCAGCTGGAATCAACACATCACAGTTTTGATAAAGAAGCTCGTCTCTTTCAAACGTCTCACCTCCAGCAAATCCAGCCACGGATCCGGTCGTTTTTTTATGTTCACTCAAAGCCAAGACATCCAACCCTTCCGGATTACGGATCGCAGCCCTGGAATCAGACGTAGCAATCAATTTATGGCCAGCCTTTGTCCAAATATCTGCAGCGTGTTCGCCTGCATTTCCAAATCCCTGAATGACAACACGACAAACCTCTGGTAGTCCGAGTTTCTCTTGCAATGCTTCAAACACATAAAAACCACCCTGCGCTGTTGCTGTTGCTCGACCTTGTGATCCACCAAATTCAAGAGGCTTTCCTGTAATGACCGCGCCTGTGGTATCTCCCGTCACCTTTGCATATTCATCAGCCATCCACGCCATGATTTCAGGCGTAGTATTCATGTCAGGGGCTGGAATGTCTTTATGTGGACCCACTACATCTACAAGAGTTTGCATCCACGTTCGTGATAACCGTTCAAGTTCTGTTTTTGAAAGTTCTTTTGGATTCACCATAATGCCTCCTTTTCCTCCACCCATTGGAATATTCACCACCGCACATTTGAGTGTCATCAAAAATGCGAGCGCTTTTACTTCTTCGATATCGGTCTCTTGATGATACCGAATACCTCCCTTATACGGTCCTCGAGCATTATTAAATTGCACACGATATCCTTCATAAACATTCAACATTCCATTGTCCATTTTGATAGGAAGAGAAACACGAATCTGACGATTAGGCTGCGCAATACGCTTCAAAAAATCAGGAGAAAAAGAAACAAGCTTTGTTGCTCGTTCAAGCTGAAAAAGAACATTTTGAAATGAATCATTCATAGTCTTAAAACGGTATCATTTCTGTTAGTAAACAAAAAGCAAGGCTATGAATGCCTTGCTTTTTTCTCAAAGAAATATGGAAACTATTCCTGATCAGCGAGCCAACGTTCAGCGTCCAGAGCTGCCATACATCCGGTTCCAGCAGCTGTGACCGCTTGGCGGTATTTGTGATCGGCAACATCACCCCCAGCAAAAACACCTTCCACACTTGTGACCGTAGATCCGGATCTGGTTACAATATAACCCTTTTGATCAAGCTCAATCTGACCTTCAAAAATCTGCGTGTTAGGTTTATGACCAATAGCCACAAACAAACCATCAGCTTTCAACTCACTTACTTCGTTTGTTTGATTATTTAAAACTCGCACACCCGTCATCTTCGTCTCATATCCCAACACCTCTTGAACCTGTGTATTCCAAATAAATACAATTTTTGAATTTTTCATGGCACGCTCTTGCATAATCTTTGAAGCACGCAGTTGGTCCCGACGATGAACAATAGAAACCTTGGAAGCAAAGCGGGTCAGAAACAAGGCTTCTTCCAAAGCAGAATCACCTCCGCCCACGACCAAAATCTCTTTATCTCTAAAAAAGAATCCGTCACAGGTAGCGCAAGCACTCACTCCATGACCTTGATATCGCTGTTCACCAGGGATCCCCATCCACATGGCTTGTGCACCCGTACAAATAATAACCGTCTGAGCAAGAATCTGTTTCTCTCCAGTTGTTAATTTAAATGGACGAGCTGAGAAATCGACAGACGTAATGTCTTCAGAAACAATGCGTGTTTCAAAACGTTGTGCTTGTTTCTTAAATTTCTCCATCATTTCAGGACCCATCAAGCCTTCTGGAAACCCAGGAAAATTCTCAACTTCTGTGGTAAGCATGAGCTGTCCACCTGGTTGACCTCCAAGACGTTGACCTTCGAATAAAAGAGGTTTCAAATTTGCTCGAGCCGTATAAATAGCAGCGGTATACCCGGCAGGACCAGACCCAATAATAACAATGTTCTCAACATCCATATTGCTTTAAAGATGGCGTTGAATTTTTTCTCGAAGCTGGTCGCGAGACATAGATCCGGAAAACTGATCAACCACTTGACCTCCTTTAAAAATAATAAACGTTGGAATAGAAAGGATATTAAATTTCTGAGCAATGGAAGAATGTTCATCTACGTTTACCTTTCCAACAATGACGTCCTCCATCTCCATAGCAAGTGACTCAACAATAGGTGACATCACCTTACAAGGACCACACCAAGGAGCCCAAAAATCAACCATAACTGGTTTTTGTGCTTGTAAAACAGAGGATTCAAAATTATCCGAAGTAAGAATAAGTTCCAACATAAAAATACAATTAAATGAATTGCCGATTCATTGTAAAATGCCTTTCCTATAAAGTAAAACATGACCTCTTTGCAGAGATCATGTTTTACTTAACGTAAGCTAATTCCTTCAATTTTTAATTCTTTATTGATTCTATCTTCGGTATAAACCTCAAAAAAATCTCCTTCTTCTGGTTTGGTTTTCCCTTTATAACTCATTCCTATTTCTTGACCGGCGTGAGCTTCTTTTAATTCAGATCTTCCAAGCTGGAGACTCTCAATAGAACCTTCACCCACATATTCTCCATTGCGAGAAATACGCAATTTGGCTCCTCGAGTAATTTTTTCTCCTTTTACACGTCCACCGACAATCCAACCATGGTCTGTTTTCTTAAAATTCTTCAACACTTCAAATCTTCCTTGCTCTTCAATCACGGTTTCAGAAGGAAGACGCTTCTTTAATTCCTCGATCACATCTTCAAACAGTTTGTAAATAATCTTGTACTGGCGCAAATCCACAGATTTATCGCGGGCCAATTCCTCTGCACCTCCGCCTGGACGTACATTGAATCCAATGACGATAGCATGAGAGGCTTCAGCTGTATTTATATCGGCATCCGTAATATTTCCTAATCCTTTTTGGATCACTTTCACCCCCACTTGTGGATGTTGAATTTTATCAAACATACCCAAAATGGCTTCAAGAGACCCGAGAACATCCGCACGGATAATTAAATTTACAACCTGTTTAGCAACGTCCTCCTGACCTTCTTCTGACTCTTTGGTTATATGTTTGATCGAAGCCACTTCCTCGGTCGCCTTCAAAGAAAAATCCGTTGATTTGATTTTTTTGAGTTCTTTCACATCTACAGGAACTTCCATGACATCTCCAACGGTAGGAGCCAGTTTCCAACCAATGATTTTAGCTGGTGTTGAGGGAGTCGACTCTTTTAAATCTTCTCCTTTCCAGTTTTGCATGGCACGGACACGACCGTAATGAAGAGATCGCACACCTAAATCATCTCCTACACGCAAAGTTCCGCTTTGAACTAAGACGGTGGCAACAGGTCCTGTGCCTGGATTAAGGTTAGATTCGATCACTGTCCCAATAGCTCGAGCGTTTGGATTAGCTACAATATGCTCTTTTTCCATCTCTTCCACAATCAAGAGCACATCAAGGAGTTCTTCAACGTGTTGTCCTGTTTTAGCACTTAATGGAACCATGACGATCTTACCACCCCAATCTTCTGGAATGACATCTAATTCAGAAAGTTGTGTTTTTACCTTATCGATATTTGCCCCTTCACGATCAATCTTATTGAGTGCCACCACAAAAGGTAAATGGGCTGATTTGATAATATCAATAGCTTCTTTTGTTTGTGGTTGAACACCGTCATCTACAGCAACAACCAAAATGGCGATATCTGCCACTTTTGCTCCACGAGAACGCATAACCGTAAAAGCTTCGTGTCCAGGCGTATCAATAAACGTCAACTGTTTGCCTTTTCGTTCTACTTGATAGGCACCAATATGCTGGGTAATCCCTCCCGCTTCTGTATCAATGACATTTGTTTGTCGAATAGCGTCGAGTAACTTGGTTTTACCATGGTCAACATGACCCATCACCACAATCACAGGAGGTCGTCTTTGGAGATGCTCTGGATCTTCTGTCTGTGCTCGATTTCGAATTTTATCAACTCCTTCTGTATCCGTTTCTTTATTTCCCTCTTCTTTTTGAGCTTTAAATCCCAAATCCTCAGCAAGAATAGAAGCTGTATCAAAATCAATACGCTCGTTAATAACAGCTAAAATACCGTTACGCATCAATTCTTGCATGACTCGTGGAACAGGCATGTTGAGCACTGAAGCAAAATCACGAACCGTCATGACAGAAGGCAAAAGAATTGATTGACGTTCAGAATCTGGAATATCTCTTCGTGAAGTCAAAGTTTTTTGTTGTTGAACCTTCTCAGCCAGACGTTCTTTACGGCGCATTTCATTCCAAGCTTCTGTGATATTTTGAGCTTGTCGTGTATCGATTTTAATCGCCTTTTTTCCAACGCTAAAACCCAATTCCGGAAGTTTATTACGGAGTTCTTCTGGATGGACTCTTAATCGTCGAGCGAGCTCTGTGATGTTCATGGAAATGGGGTTAAAAGGAAAAAAGGAAAAGTCTTTCGAGAGTTTAGCGAAAAATGAAGAATAGGTCAATGATTGTCAGAGAGTTGTCAGAGTTGATAATGCTGTTTAGAATAAGACAACTATGCAAGGTTTTCTTCTTATAAATAAACCAGCAGGTATGACCAGTCACGATGTAGTAAACCGCATCCGGAAATTCACCGGTGAAAAATGTGTTGGTCATGCAGGAACTCTAGACCCTTTTGCCACAGGATTACTGATCACTGGAGTCGGTCGTGGAGCAACCAAAGAAATGAATAGATTTGTAGGTTTAGATAAAACGTATGAAGCTGTTTTTATTCTTGGGGCTCAATCGGACACCGACGATAAGGACGGTCATATTGAACCTGTTCCACTAAAAATTATCCCTCAAAACAGAGAAATTTTAGAAAAAATACTCTTACAGTTTACAGGAGAATTAGAACAAATTCCTCCAACCTATTCAGCTATTAAAGTAGGAGGTAAAAAAATGTACGAAGCTGCAAGAGCAGGTAAACCCATTGAAGGAAAGCCAAGAAAAGTCACCATTTATTCTATTGAATTGATAAATACTTCCACCGTCGCTCTTGGAGCTATGGTGGACAAGCCAACACTTTCCCTAAAAATCCACTGTTCTTCTGGAACTTATATTCGTGCCATTGCACGAGATCTTGGAAAAGTATTAGGAGGTGGAGGATATGTGGAAGAATTAAAACGTACTTCTATTGGACCGTTCTCTCTTGACCAATCTCATGAGCTTGAATCTTTGAAAGAAACCGTCGAACAAGCCCTTATTCCTGTTGAAAAACTCATTGAGTGTCTTTGACACGAGACCCTCTTGTTGATACTCTAATAAAAGAATTATCCTAATGATTATTGTCTGGAAGATGCTCACGGATCTCGCGGAAAAAGCTTGTTTTATGCAACATTTTGAGTCTAACCTGTGCGTGTTAAAAACGATTTCCTTTTTAAGGATACGTTTGTTGTCGTAAAAAATTTTCCAAAAATCCGTAAAAAATGAGCTTCTCCAGAGTAGAGAAGTTTTATGTTATTTCAAATTATTTTAGTAATAGCCGCTATCCTTCTTGGAGGAGGATCCGGTTACGCACTGCGAAAAATTCAAAGCAAAAAATCAGCAGACCAATCGGAAAATCGAGCTGAGAAAATCCTTGCTGAAGCCAAAGCTAAACAACAAGAAATCTTACAAGAGACAAAAACACGCGAACAAGAAGTACTTATCCAGGCGAAAGAAAAGGCTCTAAAAATGATCGACGAAGCCAAACAAGATGAGCAAAGTCGACGCAGAGATCTTCAAGATCAACAGCGAAGACTAGAAAAACGTGAATCTCTCTTTGATCAAAAAATCCTCGAAGTTGAAGATAAAAAAACAAAACTGGAGGAAAAAACAAAAGAGATTGAAAACGTTAAACAAAAAATCACTCAAATAAAAGAAGAACAATCTGCAAAACTCCAAGAAATTGCAGAAATGAATAAAGAGCAGGCTGAACAAAAACTCCTCCGTACCATTGAGCAGGATTCTCAAGAATCCCTGATGAGTCGCTTGCGGAAGCTGGAACAAGACAACGAAGAAGAACTTGAAATAAAATCCAGAAAAATCCTTTCTTTGGCTCTCACCCGTTATGCCTCCTGTGTCTGTAGCGATACCACCACCACAGCGGTAGAGCTTCCAAATGATGAAATGAAAGGACGTATTATTGGAAAAGAAGGACGTAATATTAAGGCCATTGAAACGCTTACGGGAACAGAAATTATTGTTGATGATACTCCTGAACTGATTACCATTTCTGGTTTCTCCCCTATTCGTAGACAAGTCGCTAAAAGAGCATTAGATGAACTGATCAAAGATGGACGCATTCACCCAGCTCGTATTGAAGAAGCCATTGCAAACGCAAAAAAAACGATTGCAAAAGACTTACGAAAAGCGGGCGAAGAGGCTCTTTATCAACTAGGAATCCCGGTTTCTTCCATTGATCCAAAATTGATCTCTATTTTGGGTCGCATGAAATACCGTACAAGTTATGGTCAAAACGCGCTTCAACATTCCATTGAGGTCGGAACCATCGCAGGAATGATCGCGGAAGAACTGGGAGCCGATGTGTTTATCTGTAAAAAAGGAGGACTTTTCCATGATATTGGAAAAGCGGTAGATCACGATATGCAAGGGGCACACCCAGAGATTGGATACAACATCATGAAAAAATTCGGATTCCCTGAAGAACTGTGCTACCAATCCATTGCCCACCACGAAGACCGTCCTCGAACCATTGAAGGAGCGGTGGTCAAAGCGGCAGATGCCATTTCAGGAGCTAGACCTGGTGCGCGTAAACAAAGTCTTGAACAATTTATTCAGCGTATGGAAGAACTCGAGCGTACAGCATCCTCTTTTGAAGGAGTTGAGAAAGCTTATGCAATTCAAGCTGGACGAGAAGTGCGAGTGTTTGTTCAACCAGAAAAAATTGATGACCTGACCGCTTATCGATTGGCAAAAGATGTGGCAACCAAAATCGAAGCAGAACTTTCTTATCCAGGCGAAGTCAAAGTGACGGTGATTCGAGAGACGCGTGTTATCGAATTTGCAAAGTAATGTATAGTAAAAATGACTTGTCAAAGAGTGAAATCTCTGCTATTGTTAGAGCAATATGAACAAAGCAGATTTAGCATCACTTATTGCAGAACAATTAAATGTCTCCAAAAAATTAGGAGAAGATTTCGTTGCTGCTCTTGAAGAGATTATTACGCGAGCCTTGGTGAATGGAGAAGAAGTTACGATTGCGGGATTCGGTACATTTAGTTCCCGTATGAGAAAAGGCCGTATCGGAGTCAATCCACAAAAACCTTCTGAGAAAATCAAAATTCCTTCAGTCCTTGTCCCAAAATTTAAAGCAGGAAAAGCATTGAAAGACACCCTCAAAGGCAAGCGAACTGTTTAAGAAAAAAAACAACCTCAGCAATGAGGTTGTTTTTTGATTTTGTATAAATGAAAACCCACTCTCGCTTAGTAAGAAGAGTGGGTAGATGCTCTGTTTCGTTTATGGTTCCGCTTCAGTGGGTTTATGATAGGGCAACCATTGAAACACCAAAAACAATGATGAGAAGACCTGGCAACATTCGTCTCCAATCCTCCTTAAGTGCCTTGGCAGCAACGAAGAGAAGAACAAAGACAGACAAAGTGCGAAGAGTGTGTACATAGCTCCCCAAAGTAAACCTGAGTGCCTCGTACATACAGATAACTCCCAAGATCCAACAAAATCCTGTCTTTAAGAGAAGTCTTGCATTGTTATGGATCTCCCGTCGCCAATTACGATCGACGATAAGAGCAACAACGCTCATACAGGTTGCGACCAATCCCATCTCAATGAGGAGAACAAGTGGTGGACTAGAGAGTCGGATCGCTCGACGTTGGAATGGAACGGCTACGGCGAAACAACAGAGCATAAGAAGGCCGAGCTTCGTCCCAGGATCGATAAAAAGTTTTCGAAAGGGTTCAAAGGGCCCTTCCTTAAATTTGTCAATCTTGAGGAGATAAGTCCCGACGACTGCTACACCGACACCATACAGACCCAACGTATTGGGAGCATCCCCGTTGATAATCCATTCCCCAAACAAAACTGATATCGGTGCCAGCGCAATAATCCCTCCAAAAAGAGACAGATCGGTCTTTTTCATTCCGTAGTATAAGAGAAGAGTTATTGGGATATGCAAAACTGCCGAAACAGTCAACGCACTCCAAAACCCATTCTGTATCTGTGGAATCCCCTGGAACCACAAGAGTATGAGTCCTCCAGGAACTGCAAACCCCGCGTAGAGTACTGCGATCGGAGTTTCCACCCGGTTCATGCGACGAACAAGCAAACCTCTTCCACCATCGGAAGCTCCCATGCAAAAAGCCATCATCACCAATAAACCGAATACATACCAGTTCAAAATGCACCTCCTCTTTTATACTAGATCTGATATTTTGACAGTCAAAGGACGTGATAAATTAAACAAAAATACTAATTTTGTCAATAAATCCGTAAATCCGAATTAAATTGTCTATTCGTCTATACAGTGAATCCCTTGTCAAACGGAGATCTAACCCGATCTGACGCGATACTCTAAAATATCAACGAAAACGACCCTCCATGAGGAAGGTCATCTTTTTTATCTATGTGAGGTTAATCGTTCTGGTGTTTGGAACCATTCTGTTACTTGTTCAACAATCTCTGAAATCTTGACCAGACGCGTATCTGTTTCATGTCGCTCTTTCCACTCAACAGAGTCTTCCGCAAGAGTCTTCTCAGAAAGAACCAAACGCAGTGGTAAACCGATAAGATCTGCATCAGCAAATTTTTCTCCTGGTCGAACATCACGTTCGTCCCACAATACTTCAATCCCTATCGCTTCCAGTGCATCGTGGATATCTGAAGCCGTTTCTTCCAGACGTGTCTGTACAGACTCATCTTTTCCGAAAATCGTAATGAGCGACACATGAAAAGGAGCAACGGCTTTTGGCCAAAGAATCCCTTTTTCATCATGATGAACCTCGACGATGGATCCCATCACGCGAGACGGTCCAATACCGTAAGAGCCCATGATCACTTTTTTCAATGTACCGTCAGCATCTGTCACTGTGAAATCAATAGCATCTGAAAAACGGGATTCAAGAGGAAAAATATTTCCAACCTCGATGGTTTTTTTGATGTCATACGCATCTGCATTTTCCCAATCACTTTCCGCAATAACCTCTCGGTTAAACGCTTCGCCTGTTTTTTTATCAATGTACACGCGATCCTCTCCAGCCTCTGTTTCTACTTGGAACTCGTGGGAAAACCGTTTAGTAAAATCTCCCCCACTGGCTTTAACTACCAATGCATTCAACCCGCAGCGACGATACACATTCAGATAAGCTTGTTTGGACTTTTCGTAAAACTCTTCAAAACCCTCTTGCGTCAAATGAAAGCTATAAAGATCTTTCATAGAAAACTCACGACCGCGCAAAAGCCCTGATTTAGCCCGAGGTTCGTTACGAAACTTATCATTGATTTGATAAAGGAGAACAGGAAAATCTTTATACGAACGAACATATTCTTTTACCAACGGTGTGACCATATCCTCTGCTGTGGCGGCAAGCGCTAATTCTTTTCCTCCTGCCCCTTCCAACTTAAACAAAACATCGATCCCCCATCGACCCGTATCTTCCCATACTTTTTTTGGAGTGAGCATCGGGATATTGATCTCCTGACCGCCAATAGCATCCATTTCCTCACGAACAATTTGTTTGACCTTATCAAGCACACGTAACCCCAACGGAAGATATGTGTAAGCTCCTGCCATGAGTTGATGAATAAAACCACCTTGAGTAAGGAGTTTCGCATTGAAGCAATCGGCATCATGAGGTGCCTCTTTTGTTGTTTTTCCAAAAAGGTTTGAGTAACGCATAGTCCATAAAGGTATTTAAAAACCCCATCATAATCAGAGATTATCTCCAATCAAGATGGGGTACGTCTTTTCCACAAATAATTTAAAAGACCTAAGAAGTAGGGTTAGAACAAAATCGAACACAAGATCCACCACCATGCCCTGCCTGATACATAGGATATTTGGTCCCATCTATCTCGACTTCCAAAAGAAGAATGTCCGCATTACGAATGCGCAAAGCCACTTCGTCAGGAACAATCGTGCTGTAATGCAACTCAATGTCACCAAAACTTGGCTCGTGATCCTTGAAAAACTGAGCCAAAATCTGAGACGTTTGTGTTTCATTGATATAATGAACATCCCCGATCGCAAACCACAGGTAATCAGGAATTCCACCATTTCCCCATACTGCTTCTATCTCATTCTTTTTGATGGAATGGGACGAAGAATCTCGCCAATTTTCCAGAGCGAGTATTTTTTGAACTTTCCTGTCATCAGGAGATTGAATGACAACGTACGTCTTGATCACGGATTTCTTGAAAGGAAACCAGCCCATCAAAAGACTCCTTCTATCCAGAGTTGAGACAACCGACTTTACCCAATTATAATCTCTCTTTTCAAAAAAAGAGAAGGGTAACGTAAAAGGACAGAGCACATTATTCAAAAGAATCATTTTTGTCAATGAATCTGTAAGAATTGAATCTGTAAGAATCCGTAAGAAACCTCTCTTTCTGGACAAAAATGACTTTCTTTGTTAATTTTCTTTGTTCTAATATTCATTTGCCAACCAAAGGAGGATTTCGTGTCGGAAGAAAAACGATTCCATGTTATCCGTGTTTCTGAGGACTATAAATTCGTTCTGGTCGTTTATTCGATCACAGGAAAACCGCCATGGGATCTCAAAAATTCGAATTCTGAACGTCCAGAGGATCTGACCTACTATTGTTGTGACTATATAAATAAGGTATTTAAACCATGCTCCGAAAGCGCAGCTCTCCAAGCCTTCAGCGGGATCGCTGATGGAATGGGACACGCCAAGCTCCCTCCAGAACCATTCACGACTCTAGAGGAAATCGTTGCTTGGAGAGATGACCTGAAAAGTAAATTCACTATCGAATATCTAGAACATCTGGAACGATTGTCGAACACGACTTCTGAAAAAGAATCTTGATCTTTGCTAAACGAAAAACGTACCAACAGGTACGCTTTTTTTATTCTTTATTCAGCACTCAACTCACCCGTTTCGCAAGATAGGCAAGCGGTTTGCCAACTTTGCGATGCCCTGGGATTTTTGGAAATACGATGACTCCCTCGTATCCCACTACAAATGGAGTGTTACCGTGATGTCCTAAAATCGTCCCTTGAGTAAAAGGTTCCCAGGATCGCTCACCAAAATCCTGTGCAAAAATAAACCCATCATCGGTTAAAATAACGGGTTCAGTAAGCTCATAACATTCATGTTCACAAATCGAAGATGTAACAATTCCCTCAACCAATCCTTGATCGATCAACAGATTGATGACGTTTTGTGTTACCTCATCTACCCGCGCTAAATCAGATGCTTGGCCAGTCTCATAACACATCCCGATTCCTCCATGAGCGTCTGTATATTCATCTGTGGTCATGGGTTCTCCTGCTAACACAGCTCCTGGATCTGATAACACTTTTTGGCAAGGAAACCACTTGTAAATCTCTTCGTGATAAGGAGAGTGTATGCAGGCGACAAATGGTTCTGAGGGTTTATTGGTCGCGTGAAGATCTACAACAATATCGCTTTTCTGCAAAACCGGAGCGATTTCCCTCGCACGAGAATCCTCATACACTCCTGTGGGTTCATTCATCAAAAGACTGATGGGAAAGGAGCGATTTAAATCTAAAAATGGTTCACTTCCTCTCTCACCGATCTCAATAGCACGAGGATTTCCATGAACAAGATAAAGAGTACCAGTTTTTAATGCCAGATTCCCTGAATCAAGCATCGCTTTTAATTTCAACACGACCTCAACGCCTGTTCGTTCATTTCCATGAGTTCCTCCAATAATGGTTATCGTTTTACCAGAAGTTTGACCATGAGTCTCCCAAATAAAGGGTAAAAATTCTTTCATCATATCTTTCAGAATACGCCAAACCTCAAGATAGATCTATTTACATTTTCACCAATATGTGCTTAACTTTCTTCGGATTGTTTTGAATAAAAGGCAATTTGAGTCGTTCCTTTACACAAATCAACGAGGAAAATTCGATGAAACAAGGATCGTTCGAAGTGTTCGGGGATGGAAGCTTGGGTTTGAAAGCTCAAGATTTGAATCAGTATGCGCCGCTTTTGGCGGATGTTGGATTGTCGGTTCCGGAAGGGTTCGTCATCGCCACAGGGATTTTCGATCGTCTAGTACAGGAAGAGAATTTCGAGGCAACGATTGGAAAATCCCAAACGGTCCCGTGTCCGAATTTCCTGCTGGCAATCAATACGATCATCTTGGAGAGTATGGAAACGGGTCGGTATTACGCCATTCGTTCTTCTGCGCTTTCCGAGCATGGCGGCACAGGCATCTATAAATCTACCTTTTTCCTTCGCACAGGAAAGATGGATGAGGATTTGAACGCATTGTGGCAGTGCCAGAGACAGGTGTATGCAAGCGAGTTTTCTCAAAACGCAAAAGCGTGGCGAGAGAAAGTACAAGGTTCTGTTGGTATGGCCATCCTCATTCAACCGGTTGCAGGTTTTTCTTTTGAAGAGTCTTTTTTGCCGGCTCTTTCAGGTGTGGCTTACACGTCTTACAAAGGACTCCCAACCGTTCGAGTTGTCATCGGTATGTGTACCAAAGCGGTCAAAGGCGATGGGCTCATTTATCACAAACCAAAAAATGTCCATCAGGATCCATTAGACAACATGTTGGTTTTTCAACGAGATTTGTGGGACCAGGATAAGGCGGATGTATTGACCTATAACGGAATCAATCAGATTGACACTCAATATCCAGAAATCCATGGAGAGATTGCCCGCGGATTTAAGTCGTTCAACGGTCTGTTTGATCAGCTGACAAAGCTACGAGCACATGGAGAATTTTATCTGGAGTGGACGATTGTAGGAAATCAAGTGTATGTGGTCCAGTGTTCGTCTCATGATGATCGGCTCCCGGATGATCTTCCTGAAGTGGATGATGGACATTTCCTCCTGCTGGAGGGAACAGATGTACTGCATTTTGGTCGTGCACATTGTCGAGGAATCATCTATGTGCATGAATGGACCGTTCAGACGGCTCATGCTCTTGAACATCTGAATAAACAAATCAAGGGATATCTGTTGATTGTCCCTCAAGAGGCTCTGTCTGGACTTGCTGTCTTTCAAAAAGATCCAAATCCATTTGAATTCCGGCATTTCAGCAACGCCCTTGTTGTGGTGGAAAGGCAACAAACATACACACCAAAACAAGTGGAAAATATGAAGATGTTGAGAATGCTTGTGGCGGACCATTCCAACGGATATGGCGCTTCTCACTTTTCCGGCTTATGCGAAAACGCAGACATTTTGTTTATAGGTGGAACGTTTGATCTGTCGACACTTCATTCTTTGCCGGGCCGAGTGACATTTCCAAGAAATATTGGTTTGAGCATTTGGGATGTTGAAAGCGAGGTCATTGTCGATGTAAGGAAAGGGAAAGAAAATGGGAGGGTCTATGTCTCAAAAAAGGTGCACGTCTATCCGTTTTCTCCTTATCAGATAGAGAGATGGGCTCATACTCTGAGAAAAGTCGCGATCACTCTCGATAATTCACATAAAGATGAATTGACCAAGCATTTTTATGCAGTTGTCTACGCCATGCCATTGGTAGATCATCCGATAAATTTTGATTCGTTCAAACTTGATGAATCCAAACTCAACGATCACGGAGGAGTTCCAGGAATGATTCAAAGTCTGGACGCTGTGATTGAAAATGGAGGAAACCTTATCGAAATCAATATCTGGAATGCAGGTCTGGAAGAGTATCTCAAACTCCTGCGATCCAGTTTGGGGTAATAATATAGCGGACATTTTTAATAGAGATGTCCGTTTTTTAATTCTTTTTTTGCTAATGGGCACTAATTCCCAAAGGTCATAAAATTGGAACTTTCATATTTCTTAATGGCTCGGTTAAATACATTGATTGAGACAATAAACCAACATAGAGCGAGAATGCTAACTAACAAAAGTTTTCCTAAAGAAACATCCCTCACTATTTCAACTGGTAAAGCACCAATCAAAAGTGATGGAATCGCGAAAGTAAAAATAAATCTCATCACTCCTTGAAAAGCACCCCCATGAAAGAGTGAGGGGGTTAAAAATAATTCAAACAAACCACTCGTTACAGAATTAGCATCTGTAAAGAAAAAACTCGTTGAATAAATAGCTATTGCTGCTGCCAAAAATAAAATCGTTGAAATGAAAACGAGTAATACTATCAGTAAAATTTGATAAAGAGTTGCGTGAATAAAAAAAGCATAAATTCCCAAACAGACAATCCCAAAAACGATATCACCAAGAGCGGAAACGCCAAAAGATGATGTTGCAATTCTAACAAGGAGATTTTTTGGTGAAAGCATAAAGCGATCAAATGCTCCCGAAGCTGTATAATCTGCAAGTTTTCTTATTCCTGCTCCTGCAGAAAATACAATACCAAAACACACAGCAACGAAACCCTGTAAGCCAATAATATCGGCGACTGTCCAACCACCAATAACGCCAACAGATTTTACAAAAAATCCCCATAAAATTATAAAAGCCGTATTGTTGATACTCATTCCGACAATATTCATCAAAAAACTTGTGCGAAGTTCCGCACTACTTTGAATATTCTTTTTTATTGCGTATAACGCGAAATATAATTCTTTCATCATAAAATTATCCTCCGTTTACAGAGACTTTTTGCTTTGCTCTTTCAAACATAAAATAAACAACCAAGCCGAGCAAAACAATCCAGAATAATTGAATACCAACAAGTTGATACCAGTTTATCTGCCAAGTTTCGTAGACAGTGTGTGTGACAAATTGTGAAGCACCAAATGGGCTCCATAAAGCAATCTTAAACATAAACGCTGGAAATAAAGCGACAGGAAGATATGAACCACCAAGAATCATAACCGCTTTATCTACAATCCAAAAAACTGGGTTTATATCCTCTATCCAAAAAGATAAAAGACCAACGATTGAGTATAAAAATAAAGAAAGAATTGCTCCACAAATAAAAGTCAAAATCAATGTCGGTATAAAAATACTCATGGTCATTGTTGACGGAAGACCCATAATAAAAATCAAAGCGAGTGTTGCAAATATTGTTATGATGACAAAAGAATATATGCCCGAACCAACTTGCCACCACATTCGATACGAAAGATAAGATATTGGTTTACTAAATAGCACCTCAATATTTCCCGTTTGAATATCTCTCATGATTTCCCCAGAAATATCACGCAATCTCAATACTGAAAATGAGAAGTAGAAAAAAATACTCCACACGGCAAAAAGAAATGTTGTGCCATTTATTACGCCATCATTTAATTTGAAAACATACCCATACAAAATTAAAAGTATTCCACATCGTGCGATAACACCGATAGTATCTACAACAAGTTTATCAGGATATTGAATCCGATCTTTGACGAGTGTCTTTAGTATTTTAGTTGCTAGTCGAATCTCTTTCATAAATATGCCTGATGACTGTTTCAAGGTCAGCGTTGTACACATCAATGTCCTCAACTTCAAACAAGTCAAGCAATTTTTTCAAAGATTCCTGAACACTCATTTTGTTAATATCAACAACGACGGTAATTTTATTTTTATCTCTTGAGGAATAACTCATCCCTTCTGGAAGTTCAGGAAAATTATTGAAATGACTTAGTGCGACGAGATCAATATATTTTTCGTAGACAAACGTTTTCGCTAAATCTTGCGTAGGTAAATCTCTCATTACGACTCCGTGATTGATGACTATTGTTCTGTCGCAAAGAGATTCAATATCGCCGACATCGTGAGAAGTTAAAAACATCGTCGTATTTTCTTCCTTATTTATTTTGAGCAACAAATCACGGAGCGATTTTTTTGCTACAACATCAAGTCCGATTGTCGGCTCATCCAGAAGGATGATTTTGGGTTTATGAATCAAAGAGGCTGCAACTTCTGCTCGCATACGCTGACCCAGTGAAAGTTTACGGACTGGTTGAGTCATGAATGAGTCAAGATCAAAAAGTTCTACAAGTTCGGCAATTCTTTTTTTGATTTCTTTTTCGGGCATGTCATACATCACTCCAAAAAATTCGAGTGAATCCGTTAGTGGTAAATTTGGCAGAAGCTGCGAACGCTGACCAAAAACCGTACCGATTTGGTAAGCAAGTTTCTTTCGATCTTTTGTCGGGTCAAAACCGAGAATATTTACTTTACCAGAAGTTGGAAAAAGTATACCCGTAAGCATTTTAATCGTAGTAGATTTCCCTGCCCCATTGGGACCAATAAACGCTATACGCTCACCGTGTTTGACCGAAAAAGAAATGTCATTTACCGCTACAATCTCTTTCGTTTCGGGCGAGAACAAATTTTTCAACCAACCCGAAGACGTATTTCTTACAGAGAAAGAAAACTTTTTTGTTAGGTTTGATACTATAATGGAATTGGAATTCATAACAAAATTATTTTAACATAAAATCCTTGTTGGAAACTCTGGTCTTCAATCTACAGCCAGTGGAATCCTGACATCGGGTCCATATTTCGTTTCTACAAAATTTTGATCCTTTGTCTTTACCAAAAACAACCACGATTCGTGGTTGTTTTTGTGGTGCGGGCGGCAGGGTTCGAACCTGCGACCCTCAGTTCCGAAGACTGATGCTCTATCCAGCTGAGCTACGCCCGCATACCACAAGGATCCTACGTGAAATATTGACGATCGTCAATATTTCTGGCATATTAGAGCTCGTTATATTGAACAAATGCGTCGGTAGCTCAGGGGTAGAGCAGGAGACTCTTAATCTCTTGGTCGTGGGTTCAAATCCCACCCGACGCACCAAAGAAAAAACAGCAGTTCACCTGCTGTTTTTTCTTTATGACCAAATTACCAACCTTTGGCTGCAATGCCTGCCTCTGCGGCTGCCACTTGAGCCTCTTGCTTGGACGTCCCTTTTCCAGATGCCACCTGTTCTTTTCCTAAAAAAATCCCTACTTCAAATTCTTTTTCGTGATCAGGCCCTGTTTCTGACAACACTTTATAAGAAGGAGTTATTCCTAAATGTTCTTGTGCTGCTTCTTGAAAACGACTTTTTGGGTCAATATATAAACGATTTTTTAAAATATTTGGAAGTTCTATAAGAACACGATTTTCAATAAACTGTTTTACCGCGTCCCAACCAAGATCCAGATAAATCGCCCCGATAATAGCTTCAAAGGCATTAGCCAAAATGTATTTTCGTGCCTTCGAATTTTTATCTTTTGATTCCCCTTTTGAAAGATGGAGAAAAGATTCCACATCCAATTTGTCACAAAGCCCTGAAAGCATTTCTGAATTAACTAGCGCTGCCCGCCAATTAGTCAGTTCACCTTCTGGATTTTCATAATTTTGATAAAGATGTTCGGTGACAACAAGCTCTAGAACAGCGTCACCCAAAAACTCAAGACGTTCATTGTGACCAAGAGGAAAATCTGGGTGTTCATTTAAATAGGATCGATGAACAAGCGCCTGTCGTAGCGTATCGGTATTACGAAACGTTACACCAAGAGTTTGTTCTAGACCGGAAAAATCTTCTTTAGGCATAAAAGTAACTCTAAATTAAATACAAAAAACTATTTATTCTCGTTTACCTGGGTTTTTTCCTCCTCTTTTTTTTGTTTGTCAACCTCCTTAATTTCTCCATGAGAAATCATATCTTTATAAATAGCACCTAAAACCCCATTCACAAATCTTCCTGAAGCTTGTCCTCCAAAACCCTTGGACAATTCAATCGCTTCATTAATGGCAACTTTTGCTGGAATATTTTGTGCAAACTTGAGTTCAAAAATACCCAATCTCAAAACGTTTCGGTCAATAATCGTAATAGAATCAATAGGCCAATTTGAAGCAAATCGTTTAATAATTTCATCCAAATCGTTATGATGATTAACCACTCCAAGGATTAATTCATCGATAAAACCCTCATCGTCAAATTTTGGGGCGAATTCCTCTTTATTAAAAGAGGTTATTTCGGCCAATTTCCCCCCCTCTGGCATTCCTAAAAAATCCCACTGATAGAGTGATTGTAAAGCAATAGTACGTGAAAGATGTCTATTAGACATAAAAAAGAGCTTAAAGAACGAATAACGAAACTATTTTAGCGTACATAAAAAGCATCGTAGAATCTACGATGCCTTTTTCTTCTTCGGTTTAGGAAGGGTAGGTTTGGCAGAGACAACATCCTTATCATGCGTATGATCATCATGAACAGGTGCAGTCTTTGCTTTTTTAATGGTTCGACGTGTTTGTCTTGAAACATCAAGAACACTGTGGCCTTTATACATTCCACAAGACTTACAAGCACGATGTTGCTGGAGAGGTGCCTGACAGGTCTGACATAAACCAATAGTTTGTGCTGTTAAATGATCGTGCGAACGACGACGTCTAACAGCGGAACGGCTTTTCTTTCGCGCTGGTACAGGCATAGTGATTACAATAAATAACGCGAAGATATTACCAATAACCCTCTTTTCTGTCAATTCTCAAAGATTCTCGAAAATAAATTATCAAGGATGAAAACTAATTTTAGATCAGAACAACGCTTGCAACCGTGTCTCTCTCTTTTTTAAAACGCATAATACGCACCCCCTGTGTTGAACGACCTAAAACAGGAACTGATTTTTGTGGTGAACGAAGAACTTGACCAGCTTCTGAAACAACAAATAAATCATGATCGTCATCTGCTTGGATAATATAAGCCGAAACAATCTCTCCGGTTTTTTTGCTCACTTTTGCTGTTTTGATTCCTGAACCACCTCGTCTTTGCACTTTATACTCTTTCAATTCACTACGTTTTCCGTAACCGTTATGCATAACAACCATCAGTTGTGCTCCATTTTTAATACTTGCGTGTGAGACAACATCCATTCCCACGATTTGGTCATCGGCTTTGAGTTTCATTCCGCGTACGCCAGAGGCATTTCGTCCCATGGATCGAATATCTTCCTCTTTAAATCGGACAGCTTGACCTAAACGACTCACAAGAATCACTTCATCTTTTCCTGTGGTAGGACGAACCCATTGAAGGTTATCTCCATTGTTGAGCTTAATTACGATAAGACCTGAACGGCGAATATTCTCAAATTGATCGAGCTCTACCTTTTTGGCTGTTCCTTTATTGGTAACCATTAAAAGATATTTCATTTTCTCCATGTCCTCCATGGAAAACGTCGCGGACACGGTTTCTCCAGGAGCGAGCTGCAAAAAGTTTACGATCGCTTGACCCTTGGCTGTGCGAGAAGCTTCTGGAACATCATAAGCTTTCAAACGAAACACGCGACCGCGTGTGGTAAAGAACATCAAATCTTTATGAGTGGTAGTGGTAAACACTTGTTCAACCACATCATCCTCTTTTGTGGTAAGTCCTGTCACACCTTTTCCTCCACGATGCTGTGTTTTAAAGGTATCAGGCGGAATGCGTTTAATATACCCAGCTTTTGTGATCATGACCACGGTTTGTGTATCAGCAACGACATCTTCAATAGAAAATTCTTTGATCCCATGTTTAATAATCTGTGTGCGACGCTCCTGTCCGTATTTATCACGCAACTCTTCAACTTCTTGAGCAATGACTCCCATCATTTTCTTTTCTGAATTCAAAATGAACTCAAGTTCTTTTATTAACGCTGTTTTTTCTTTTAATTCCTGTTCTACCCGCAATGTTTCAAGATTCGCCAACTGTTGCAGACGCATGTCCAAAATGGCGATAGCTTGTCGTTCAGAAAGACGAAATTGAGAAATAAGATTTATGCGTGCTTCATCCTTGTCCCTGGATTTTTTAATCGTTTTGATAATCTCATCAATTTTCAAAATAGCGATTTTCAACCCCTCAAGAATATGTGCTCGTTCGGTTGCTTTCAGGAGATCAAACTCCGTCCGTCGTCGCACGACCTCTCGACGGTGTTTAATATATTCCTCCAACATCATCTTCAAATTCAACACACGAGGTTGAATTCCATCCACAAGAGCGAGCATATTGTAGTGGATCGTCTCTTGAAGTTGAGACGTCTGATACAGGCGGTTCAAGACTTTCTTTGGATAGGCATCTTTCTTAAGTTCGACCACAATTCGCACACCGTCCTTAGACGATTCATCACGCAAATCTCGAATTCCTTCAATCTTTTTATCTCGGACGTTTTGAGCAATACGTATTAACAAATTCGATTTATTCACCTGATAAGGAATCTCCGTCACGATAATGGCAAAATTGCCTTTTTTATCCTCGACAATTTCTGTCTTCGCGCGGACAACGACTCCACCTTTGCCTGTGGCAAATGCTTGTTTAATGTCATTTGTGTTATACGCAATCGCTCCTGTTGGAAAATCTGGTCCTTGAACAATCTGTGACAATTCCTCAATGGAAGCATCTTTATTTTTAATTAAATAAAGAGCGGCATTAGCAATTTCCGTTAAATTATGGGGGGGAATGTTAGAAGCCATTCCAACAGCAATTCCAACCGTTCCATTGATGAGCAAATTTGGAAGTTTTGCTGGAAGTACCTTAGGTTCTTTATGCGTTCCATCAAACGTTGGCATAAAATCAACCGTATTCTTCTCAATATCAAGCAATAATTCCTCAGACAACTGCTCGAGTTTAGCCTCTGTATATCGATATGCGGCAGCGGAATCTCCATCAAGTGATCCAAAGTTCCCTTGTCCTCGAATCAGCGGGTAACGCATGGAAAAATCTTGCGCCATACGCACAAGTGAATCATACACGGCAGAATCTCCATGAGGATGATACTTTCCAAGCACGTCTCCCACGACTGCTGCACACTTTCTAAACTTTGCAGAAGATCGCAATCCCGTTTGCCACATGGAATATAAAATGCGTCGATGCACCGGTTTCAACCCATCACGAATATCAGGAAGTGCACGACCAACAATCACCGACATGGCATAGTCCAAATAAGAAGTCTGCATTTCTAAAACCAAACTCTGAGGTTGAATGGAATCTCGTTTTAATGGTTCTTCTGATTCTTGATCGTTTTTAGGTGTGTGTTTTGTCATAATAATTACTGAAGATTCTGTTTCTCTAAATCTTGTGAACTGGTTTGTTCTTGTTGTTGAGACCTCTGTAAAACTCGATGAGATTGCCTTGAACGGGCTGCCCGCCCGACCGTCGAGCGTTCGTTCGGGCGGGTCGAGTTCCGAGAACCCTATTCACATAGGGAGAACGGAATCGACGGGCGCCCGTGAAAGGCAAGATCACGAGTTTTACAGAGGTCTCTGTTGACGTTCTTTTTCTTGTTGATACCCCTTTTGAGCCTCTTCTAATGCCTCAGAAAATGTGGATTGTTTTTCTTCTACAGAGGATTCAACATTTTTCAGTTCATTGGAGGCTTTCTCTAAACCTTTGTCCATCTGTAAACGAATTCCAGGAAGACTCGATGAAACGACCTGACTAATGGTCACAATCCATCCCATTGCAACAATCACCACTCCTGCTGTTAAAAATACCCAGAACCACCTGCGCTGTTTTTGATTCATGGGACGCAATGAAATAGGTCTGGGCAAAGAACGACGTGCTCCCATATTATCTCGTGAGAGAAACAATCAACATATCCTCTTCAGGAAGTTCTTTGCGGGTAAACTTATATTTATTGATATCTTCTCTTCGACAACTACCCAGTGCATTACAAAAGGCGTCAACGGTACCAAAATTCTCCTTCATGAGAGGAAGAGCATGCGTCATCGGAATGATGACTCGAGGTTCAATTTGAGAAATAACCTCAGAAGCAACCACTGGGTCCATGACCCGACCACCACCAACAGGAATCATAAGAACATCCACATGTTCCAACCGTCGAAGTTCATCATCGGTTAGCACACGATCCAATGCTCCTAAGTGAGCCAAACGCATCCCTTCCGCTTCAATGCGAAAAAGAAGATTAGGAATGGGAATACCTTTTACCTCACGTTTAAGAGGAGCAGCCAGACCAAAGATAAAAATACCTTTCACTTCAAATTCACCTGGCAAATCAATTGTGTAAGGTTCTCCCATAACAGCCTCAACATTATCCGCGTCTTCTTCGTTATGAGACACCAAAACGAGTTCTGCCTGTAAGGTCCTTGGAAAACGTAAACCTGTTGTATTTTGATAAGGATCGGTAACAATATGAACATCTCCATTTGGAGTTTTTGTGACGATTTCAAAAGAAGAAAGACCATTCCATGAGATTTGCATACGGGTAAGATAATAACATGAAAAAAAACCAACAACAATAAAATAAACGGGGTATCAACCCCGTTTATTTTATTCCTCTGAAAAAAGATCTTTCCAGTATTCAATCTCTTTATTGATGAGTTCCAATTCAGGATCCGGTTCTGTCACAAGAAATCCCTCACGAAAACGAGCCGCTTTCCCTTTTATTTCGGCTCGCTGGTTTTCATCACCTCCTTGCACATAACTTTCCAATTCATCAATTGTTTTTACCATGTCCTGAGCATATTTTTTCCATTTTTTGACAAGTTCATTATATGCTTGTACCTGATCTCCTACCTGTTTTTTTAACGATTCTGCCAACTTATCTTTAGCTACGAGAATACCGTCCTCAACCTGATAGCGTTGTTTTGGATCGAGCTGTTGTGTAAATAAATCACTTGAAACAAGCTCTTCTAATGAAACATCGGCGTCCAAATGAGGTTTAATCACACCCCTGACGGTTTCATCAACATGATCTAAAACCATTTGCTTCATTTGAGCTTCCGCATTGAAATGCGTTAACTCTTCATACGCTTTACGATAAGGATATTCCTTTAATCCGATCTCATAAAAAACTTTTTTAATAAAATCCTCATCGAGATTTTCATTTTGCAGCAGTTCCTCATAAGCCTTTTGCGCTTCATCTTTAACCTCCTGAGGAAGCGTGGGCACAAAATGTCTAATGGCAAAATGAAATTCATCCAGCATGGCCTTGTGTGGGTGGGACATAACGTTTTGGAGATCTCTGCAAAACTCGCGATCTTGCGGCTTACGGGCACCCAGGCATCGCTTCAACGTCCGTTTTGGGACGTTTTCAGCGACTGCCAGCCCGTGCACCGCAATCTCATCGAGTTTTGCAAAGATCTCTTTAATAAAAAGATAGCTTTAATCGTTATTTAAATAAATCGTCTTTATCCTATCAATAAACCAAATAATGGTCTAATAAAAAAACACCGTAACCAATGTTGATTTCAACATAAATTACGGTGCAATAAGTCACAAGAACTAAGACACTTACATACGAACGTACGCAAACCCATCTTCACTGCCAAACCTGTAATCAGGGATATCGTCGAAAGCATCAAGCCCACTAAACTCAGGTATAGAAACACCCCTGCGAACAATTGAGAGAAAGCTCGGATTGCCGCAAGAATCTTCGATGGATTCGTGCATGATAGCAATACTGGAAATTCCCATAGCCTTGAATTCCTCATCCGAGTATTGATCGCGGATAAGGCAGGCGATCTGCGGATTCGGGATTGTGAGGTTCATCTCACTCGCCTTCTGACGGATGTTTTTGGTGATACAATCGCTGCCTGGAAAAAGTATACTCTTCAGAATGGCGATTTCGTAGGTACCACTCATCGAGTTGAATTCCTTGGAACGAAGAAGGTATCTTGCCCAATCGCTCACACAGAAGCCCTTCTTCTCCAGACGCTTGATCCATGCTTTGCCACTGGTCCCATTGGAGGTGACGGTGAGATAGATCACACCATCAACTTCGCGCCAACGTTTTTTGATCGGCTCAGGAACAACGAGCACTGCCACGCGACTCTGGTCGTACCAATCTTCGTAGAAGCTCTGGTAACCCCATTCCCACGCATTGCCGTTCCAGTACAAGTAACGAACGTACAGGTTATTATTTGAACCGCGATAAATCGTTCCCAAGAAGGAAGTAAAAAGGTTGTTCCCATTCTCATTGATTTTCCAATCTTCCGGAATTATCTCTGGATGAGCGAGGAGGTAATCCAGAACGCATGCGTTCAAAACCGAAATCTTTTCACTCTGAAGCTCTGTAAGGAGCTTGTTTCCTTTTATTCTCTTGCCGTTATTATGACTTGGCGAAAAGTGGAGTCCGAGCTTGGATGGATCAAGCTCGAGTATGCCGTGACCTTCATGGCTCTCAATCTTCCATCCTCTCTGCTTCCACTCTTTAGGTAAACAATCGGACACAAGATTAACGAGATGCCTGATCTGGATGTTCCCCGTGCCACGGACGAGATGCAGAACTTCCGCAAGCAAATCACCTTGACCAAGCTTGTTTACATCTGCCTCGGTCCAGTTATTGCGAGCGAAGGCTATCTCGAGGTGGTGACCCAATCCCTGACCCATCTTGAACTGGTCATTCATGACGTGTTCTCCTTGGTTGTGCGACATGTTCCTATGAACTCGTCGCGCCAAAATGCCAGAGGGTTTCTGAAAAAATCAGATTTACCGTAGCAAGAAACTGCCCTGTTTAGAGGTTGCCCCAAAACTCGATGAGATCAACTTGAACGGGCTGCCCGCCCGACCGTCGAACGTTCGTTCGGGCGGGTCGAGCTCCGAGAACCCTATTCAAAATAGGGAGAGTGCGGTCGACGGGCGCCCGTGAAAGTTGAGATCGCGAGTTTTGGGACAGCCTCGTTTAGAGCGTCTTTTTGCTAGGGTAGATCAATCAAAGACCTGCTATTAAACCACAAAAGGTGGTTTTGTCAATCATTTGAACATTTTCACACATTCTAAAAGAGATCTCTATTCATCCGCGTTGACAAACAAGACTCATCCTTCTACACTCTTTCTGTCATTAATTCACTTAATTCCGCGTGGATCCCCGGGCTTGGGCTCGGCCGTCTGCCGGCGTATTTTTATATGACACAGCCAATTTCGTCGTTTGAACAGCTTCTTCAGGAGGGAAATTATCTTAATCTTCCGCAAATAGGAGACGTTGTAACGGGAGTCGTGATCGGAAACGGTCGACGGGAAATTCGTATCGATATCGGAGGTATTTCCACAGGTGTCGTTCGTGGAAAAGAACTTTTTAATGAATCTTCTGAATACGCAAACCTCGAACCAGGAACACAGGTTGAAGCAACTGTCATGGAACGAGAAAACGAAAACGGAGAAATGGAACTCTCCTTCCGTTTTGCTGGACAGCAAAAAGCGTGGGAGGAGATCCGTAGTCTGTTTACTACCGGTGAAACCATTGAAACCAAAATTTTGGAAGCCAACAAAGGAGGTCTTATTGTACGGGTCAACACCGTCAATGGATTCCTTCCTGTTTCTCAACTTTCTCCAGAACACTACCCACGTGTCAGCGGCGGAGATAAGAACAAAATTCTTGAAAAACTAAAAAGTTACGTTGGATCCAAAATGAAAGTGCGTGTCTTGGATGTAAATGAACCAGATGAAAAACTGATTGTTTCAGAAAAAGCGGTTTGGGAAGATCAGCAAAAAAATGTGCTCTCTCAATATAAAATAGGTGATACTGTCGAGGGTGAAGTTACTGCTCTTGCGGATTTTGGAGCGTTTATTAAATTTGAAGCGCTCGAAGGACTTGTTCACATCTCAGAAATTGCTTGGCAACGAATTGATCATCCACGCGATTTACTTAAAATAGGACAAACTGTCAAAGCAGAAATTATCGGAATTGAAGGAAGTAAGATCTTTCTTTCCATGAAAAAACTCGTGTGTGATCCATGGCATAACGTGACTGAACGTTATAAAATTGGAGATACCGTAGAAGGAACCGTGTTAAAAGTGAATCCTTTTGGACTCTTTGTTGAATTAGACGAGCAAATTCATGGACTTGCCCACGTCTCAGAGCTTTCTGATAAACCAGTAACCGATGTCAATGAATACGCACAGGAAGGTCAACGCATGAAATTCAAAATCGTCTCCATTGAACCAGACGAACATCGTCTTGGACTCTCAATAAAAGCTCTCACTCAAAAAGAGGAAACAAAAACAGAAGAAAAAACTGAATCTACGGAAATGAAAGAGGAAACAACTCCATCAGAATCTGCTACGGTCTAAGTTAGAAGAATAAACGCCGATCCTTTCATTAGGTCGGCGTTCGTGTATTAGAGATCTCATTAGAATCAAGATTTCACTCATTATCGTTCTTATGAAACCACTTTCAAAAAATATTATTTTTGCTCTGATTGCTGTTTTGCTTATCTCAGCGATCTTTTCAGGATACACTCTTCAATCTGAAAAACCTGAAGAAATAAGCATGGCTGCATTGGTTGATGAAATTCAATCAGGAACTATAAAGGAAATAACGATTGAGGGATCCGACGTGTCTATTAGTCTTGAAGATGGGAAAAAACAAAAAACAAAAAAAGAAGCTTCCGTTTCTCTTTCAGAAGTATTGATTGATTACGGGGTTAATCCAGAACAACTCAAAGCAGCAGATATTACGGTAAAGGATCGTAGTACACGCTCCTATATTTTGGGAGTGATCCTTCCCTCTTTGCTCCCTCTCTTTCTGCTTATTTTCGTCTTCTGGTTCATGTTGCGCCAAATGCAAGGAGCCAACAACAAAGCCATGTCTTTTGGCATGAGCAATGCCCGTGAAATCAAAGACACAAAACAAAAAGTAACCTTTGTTGATGTGGCCGGTGATAAAGAGGCAAAAGAAGAGCTTGCAGAAATTGTAGATTTTCTAAAAAATCCTAAAAAATTCTCAGATCTTGGAGCCAAGCTCCCTAAAGGCGTTTTGCTTATGGGACGTCCTGGTACGGGAAAAACATTGCTCGCGCGTGCGGTTGCTGGAGAAGCAGGTGTCCCCTTCTTTCACTTGAGTGGTTCAGAATTTGTTGAAATGTTTGTGGGAGTAGGAGCAAGTCGTGTACGAGACCTTTTCAATCGAGCAAAAAAATCCGCACCTTGTATTGTCTTTATTGATGAAATTGACGCCGTAGGTCGTCAACGCGGAGCAGGATTAGGCGGAAGTCATGATGAACGTGAGCAAACATTAAACCAAATTCTTGTTGAAATGGATGGTTTTGATCCCAACATCGGAGTCATCGTGATGGCGGCTACCAACCGTCCAGATGTGCTTGATCCAGCTCTATTGCGTCCTGGTCGTTTTGACCGACGAGTTATTCTTGATTTGCCAGACATTAATGATCGAGAAGCTATTCTTCAAATTCATGCAAAAAACAAACCACTAGATCCAGATGTAAACCTACGACGAGTGGCAGAACGCACTCCAGGATTTTCTGGAGCTGACCTCATGAATCTCTTAAATGAATCTGCTATTCGTGCGGCAAGACGCAATGATTCAAAAGTCCTACAAGAAGACGTGCTTGATTCAATCGAAAAAGTTCTTTTAGGACCTGAACGAAAAAGTTTCATCATGAACAAAGAAGAAAAGAAAATCACAGCCTATCACGAAGCAGGACATGCACTCATTGCCCATCTGCTTCCAAACAGTGATCCTGTCCACAAAGTTTCCATCATTTCTCGAGGATCTGCCGGAGGGTATACCTTAAAACTCCCTTCAGAAGACCGACGCCTGCACAAACGAGGAGAATTTATTGATGATATGGCGGTGATGCTTGGAGGATTTATCTCAGAAAAAGAAACGTTCGGGGACGTGACCACAGGCGCCTCTGATGATCTTCGCAAATGTACAGGACTCGCACGTGAACTTGTAACGCGATATGGCATGAGCGAAACATTAGGACCACGCGTATTTGGAGATCATCAAGAAATGGTGTTCTTAGGAAAAGAAATTCACGAACAAAGAAACTACTCAGAAAAAACAGCGGAAGCAATTGATGCAGAAGTGGAAAAACTCGTGAATAGCGCCATGCAAACCGCTCGTGATATAATTCGAAAAGAAAAACTCTCTCTTGATAAAATTGCAAAAAAACTTCTCGAAGAGGAAACGATTGAAAAAGAAGCCTTTGAAGCACTCCTAGCAAAAACAACATAAGAGAAAAATCTTTCAGAAAGATTTTTAAAGAGGATATTATGAAAAAAAAATCCACAATGCTTTATCGCCCATTATTCCGTGAAGCTTGGCTTCTCACATGGCAACGAAAAAGCTTGTGGATTTTTGGTATCTTTGCAGCTCTTATTTCAACTGGCGGTGTTATCGACACGGTAGGGGCTACGCTACAAAAAGTTGAACGCACAGAATCGCTCCTGCATCAGCTCATGGATCATTCTTTTATTGGCTATCCCCTCGCTTCAGAATATATTCAACAACTGACCCTTTTGGGAACGCACCGTGTTGGTTTAATTCTATGTGTGATCACGATAAGTGTCGTGGCTCTTTTGATTATTTCTATTCTTTCACAAGGAGCTCTTCTTTTAGGAATTGGTTCCAAAGAACCCCAAGAACCTTATAGACTCAGACGCCTTGCTGGCAACCATTTCTGGTCACTGTTTATTGTTGGAATACTCAATAAAATTCTCATGAGTATTCTTACTCTCCTTATGATTCTTCCTTTGTGGTTGATCGCCGTATCAGGATCAACCATTGATGCCATACTCTTTTTTATCCTGATGTTAGTCTTTATTCCAATCTCAGTGATAATAAACATCGTATACATGTTTACCATGATTCATATCGTGGAAAAAAATGCTCATCTATTGGATGCGATCCATCTTGGTTTCCAACTCTTTAAAAAACAATGGGTTGCAACCATTGAATACGGTCTCATCCTCTTTTTCTTGGTGTTTGCGGCGGGTCTTGCCCTGTTATTTGCCTCAAGTTTACTTTTTATTCCTTATACACTTCTTTCTCCTATTGTATTATTAACAGGATCAACCGCGTTATTTATCACCATGAATGTTCTTTTTGCTTTTTTAATTTTCGTTGTCATCCTTGTATTTGGAGGAGTGTCTGTTACCTTCCAATACAGCGCTTGGTATGTCTTCTATAAACGAGGACAACACAAAATCCATGGGAAAAAACTATTTTCTAAAATTCTTCGATGGGTACAGGAAACCTTCCCACAAAAAAAGAGCGTGCAAGTTTGATGATTCCTGGTAAACTAGAGGAAAGAATTTCCTCTAGTTTTTTGTTGCTATGCCAAATGATATCCAAAGTATTGAAGATCTCTTGAAGTATACAGGAGCACAAACCCCTCAACAGGTTCCTTCTTCAGGAGCACAACAAACCACTGTTGAAAAATTTGACGAAAAAATGCAAGAAGTGCGACTCAAAGAAAAAGAAATAGAAGCTGCAACAATTGCAAAACAATTAGGCGTGTCCTACGTCAATCTCAAAGGTTTCCCTGTGTCCCCAGAAGCTCTTCGACTTATTCCTCAAGAAAGAGCACAAGTCCTTAAAACGGTCTGTTTTCTTTTTACGGGTTCAGACATCCGTCTTGCCTCCTTACATCCAGAAACGCAATCTGTTCAAGATCTTCTTTTTGAACTTCAAGAACGCTATAAAGCCAATGGGGGAATCTACAAAATCTCCGAAGAAAGTCTTCGAGTTGCTCTCAAAGCTTATGAAACGCTTCCAAAAATCAAACAAATCATTAAAGGAGTTAAGGTCACAGATGAAGAGTTGGAACATTTTAAACAAAAACTCATTCAATTTTCAGACATTCAAACCGTGATGGATAATGCTTCTGTAACAGATATCATCACGATTGTGATGGCAGCCGCCCTCCAATTTGGAACGTCTGATGTACACGTAGAAACTGAGCAAGAAAAAATTGCCGTACGGTTTCGCATCGATGGCGTGCTTCAAGAAGTGGCGACACTTCCCCATGATTTTTGGAAAAAAATTGTCTCTCGCATCAAACTCATCAGCGGTCTTAAGATCAATATAACAGATCGCCCTCAAGATGGACGTTTTACGATCTTTCTTAAATTAGGGGATACTGATGTGCGTGTTTCTACTATTCCCACAACCTGGGGAGAGTCTGTCGTAATGCGTATTTTAAAACCGGGTTCCATCAACGTAGAGTTTAGTCAGCTTGGATATCGCCCGCTTGCGGAAAAAAAACTTCTCAAAGAAATCCAAAAACCGCACGGCATGATCATGACCACAGGTCCTACAGGTTCCGGAAAAACAACAACGCTCTATGCTGTGCTGCGTAAACTTAATACTCCTGGAGTAAAAATTATCACTCTGGAAGATCCGATCGAATACAAGCTCGAAGGCATCAACCAGTCCCAAATCGATCACAGCAAAAACTACACATTCGCCGGAGGATTGCGTTCAATCCTTCGTCAGGATCCAGATATTGTCATGGTTGGAGAAATTCGAGATCTGGAAACAGCCGAAGTAGCTATCAACGCCGCTCTTACAGGACACTTAATGCTCTCTACTTTGCATACCAATGACGCAGCCGGAGCCATCCCTCGCTTTATTTCCATGGGAGTAAAACCCTTTCTTCTGGCTCCTGCTCTCAACGCGATTATTGGACAACGCTTAGCCAGAAAGATCTGTTCCTCTTGTAAAGAAGAAACAAAACTCAATCCTGAAGAATGGAGTTTTGTACGAAAAGTCGTTTCAGAAATTCCACCAGAGTCTGGAGAGACACAAACTCCGGAATCAGAATGGAAATTTTATAAAGGAAAAGGATGTAAAGTCTGTAATGAATCGGGATACAAGGGACGTATAGGAATCTATGAAATCCTTGTCATGAGCGAAGAAATTAAAGGATCTCTTTCTGAAACCATCTCTGAATATCAAGTACGCGCGCTCGCCAAGCAGCAAGGAATGACAACCATGCAACAAGACGGAATTCTAAAAGTGCTGGATGGAATAACAACGGTAAATGAAATTATTCGTGTAGCTGGATAAGAAAACGAAAAAGAGACCATTTAGATGGTCTCTTTTTCGTATTGAATTTCATGAACAGTCCCTACACAAGAAAATTGAATCTGATGGGTAGGGGTGACAAAATGTTGTGTATCTTTTTCTGGCCATTCAATGAATGCAATAGTATCAGAATGTCCCAACTCCTCTTCAAGAGCCAGCGTGTTTAACTCTGAAGAATTTTCGATACGATAAAGATCCACATGAAGAATCGTCTTGAGAGAACCATGATTGATGGGATATCGGTTCATGAGGGTAAACGTCGGACTTCGTACCATGCCTTCAAATCCAAAGTATTCAACCACTCCACGAACAAAAGTCGTCTTCCCTGTCCCTAATTCGCCTCTTAAAAAAACGACATCTCCCCCATGAAGGGTTGCGGCAAATTGTGCAGCTGCTTGTTTTGTTTCTTGTTCGCTATGCGTTTGATACATCATAAAGAAGTGAGGCTCATATTGGGATCAGCGTGTAAACTTAGAGGATCAACAAATTCTTTCCGCTTTGCCTTGATGAGTCCTGCCACACCAATCATCGCCGCGTTATCTCCTGTAAAAGCCAAGGGAGGTGAATGAAAAGTGATATCAGAATGAAGCATTGAAAGTTTTTCTCTCAAAGTCTCTCTCAACAAACGATTTGCAGATACTCCTCCAGAAAGAATAACCGATTTAGGATGAGTTTGTTGTACAGCCTTGAGCGTCTTATGAACAAGCACATCAACAACCGCTTGTTGGAAACTCGCAGCAATTCCCGCACGCACACTTGGATCCAATGTTCCCTGATGTTGAAACTCCTCTACACAAAGCCGTACCGCGGTTTTAAGTCCAGAAAAACTAAAATCCAAATTTGGGGAATCAAACATAGGCCGAGGAAAATCTATCATTGTAGAATCTCCTTCCAGAGCGATTTTTGAAATCATAGGGCCACCTGGATAAGGTAACTCCAAAAGTTTTGCAACCTTATCGAAAGCCTCTCCTGCCGCATCGTCTCTAGTCATTCCAAGCAACTGATACTCCCCATGATTTTTCATAAGGATAAGCTCTGTATGACCACCTGAGACAAGTAAACAAACTGCTGGAAACACAGGCGGATGAGGAGTCTCAAGCCAGACAGAATACAAATGTCCTTCAAGATGATTCACAGCCACCAGCGGTTTATGCCAACTCCAAGCAAGAACTTTTCCAAGTTCCACACCAATACGAAGGGCTGGAACAAGACCAGGGCCTGCCGTTACAGCAATAGCATCGATTCTCTTTCCGTCATGTGGAATCTCTAATTCTTGCATCAAAGGAAAAATCCAGGCGGCATGTTCTCGTGCAGCCACCTCAGGCACGACTCCCCCATATTGAGCATGGATCGTGGCTTGAGAGGAAACAAGATTTTTCTCAACCATAAAGCCGGCTTCATTCTGTGCGACAATAGCCAGAGAAGTTTCATCACAACTTGTTTCAATACTTAAAATACGCATATAATTTTGAACAAAAACATCTAAAGAGAGAGTATACTATAATTTCTTCTTTCTTTTTTTCTTTTTGCCCTTGCCTCCCCTAGGATTGATTGACAAAATGGCTATTTCTGATATGCTTCGACGTTCTTTTTTGAGAAACCCTCTGCTAAAAGAAAGGGGATCACAGTGGACGCAACAGAAAGGATCGTCATCAAGATCGCGAAAGTAATTGGCTGGATGATCTTGATCGTTCTTGGAGCAGAAATAATCTGTTTCGCTCTGAGTCTACCCGTTTGGCTGACTATAAAAGCCGAACAAAGATACGAGGTGTATCCTCTCATCTCAAAAGAAACCATCTCTTTGAAAGAAGAGATGTGGGAAAACTACCAGCAGTTCCACGTTGCCTGTAGAGAACATGGGGATCTTTATGGTCCCGTGGAGAGACGCAAAGAACTCGCTCAGGAGGCAGGGTTCCGAATCTTCATCTCTCTCCTGTTTGGAACCAGCTATGCAACCCACAGTAAGTGGATCTGTGGAGCAAATGGAACCGTCAACATCAGAACGGATCTCAATCCGTTAAAATGACTAACGAAATCTGGCACCAGAAGAGAGACATACACGTTTTTCTTCTGGTGCGTTTTTGATTTGAGACATGAATTGACCCTCATCCCTCAATGCAGTAGACTCAGTATGGTCAAGACACACCATAAAAGGTAAGGAGCAGCCATGAGTACACATGTTCTTTCTGAAAATTTGGCCAAGGTTCTGCTGACACGTCTGCGTGAAAAAAACACCAACTCTCAAAAATTTCGTGAGACTCTCGATCAGTTGAGTTTGTTGCTGGCTATCAAGGCTACAGAGTATCTGGAGTACTATGAACTAGACATAGAAACCCCTCTGGAGGTAACACCAGGTACTTTCTTTGGAGACACCCCGGTCCTAGTTCCAATCATGCGAGCCGGAAGCGGCATGCTCAGAGCCTTCCAGACTTTCATGCCTAACTCCCTCGTCTGGCATATATCGATGAGTCGAAATGAAAAAACCTTTGAGCCTACATTCAAAGGTTCAACCATTCCAGAGATGGCTGATGAGGCAGCGTTCCCACTTATTCATACGGGTTTCATATTGGATCCCATGCTTGCCACAGGAGGAAGTGCGAGCTTGGCGATTCAAATGCTCAAAGCTTGTGTGACAAAGATCATTTTTGTCGGAATTCTCGGAGCTCCCGAGGGAATAACGCGTCTGGAGCGTGAACACCCTGACGTAGAAGTCATCCTGGCAGGAATGGATCGTGAACTTAATAAACACGCCTACATCCTTCCAGGGCTCGGTGACGCGGGCGACCGCCTCTTTCCCACGCGATAGTCTAATCCCTGCTGAAATAGCAGGTTTTTTCTTTATCCTAGAGCTTCTATGGTTGACGAGAAAGGAAAAAACGATATACTTGCCCATCAACCTTTGAAAGGTTGAAACGTCAACAACTCATCTGAAAAGAAGATTCCAGCCCAATCAGGATCTCGAAAGGAATCTATGAATAGCCACAGAAACGTTCTTTTTCTCTTCATCTTTCTTTGTTGTCTCATAACCAACCAGGGTCTAGCTCAAAAAGACAAACCCTCTGAAACATCCAGAAAGATAGTAAAAATTCTCGTTTTTTGTTCAGACGCATTCGGTATCTGCCATCTCATCAATCAGGAACTGTTTGGACACCGATATTACACCGATGTTTCTTCCTTACCGTGGCAGTTGATTGATGTGATGAAAACAGAAAACGCTCCTCGAGTCGCCACCCATCAGGTACGCGTTCTTCCAACGTTCATAGCGATAAACGCAGACGGAAAAGCCATCCGTCGTCGAGAAGGCTACGCCAACAGAGAAGAAACAATTAAGTGGTTCCGAAGCCTCTCTTTTTCACAAGAAGATCTTGGAACAAACACAGCACACATGACGAGGGAGTTTGCAGAAAAT
The DNA here is from genome assembly GCA_000993535.1 of Candidatus Uhrbacteria bacterium GW2011_GWF2_39_13. Lineage (GTDB taxonomy): Bacteria > Patescibacteriota > Patescibacteriia > UBA9934 > GWF2-40-263 > UBA12478. The sequence goes on from LBWG01000011.1 coordinate 47,658, forward strand.
AACCAGAAGGAAGCCGCCAAAAGATCTTTGGCGAATGCGCAAGAGGGTGTTGACTTGCGTATAGCGCGGTTCTTTCTGGAAAAACGCAGAGAAGATGCTCAGTGGCTTTTCGATCAAGCTGTTCCTAACATATGGACAGAAGAAGCCTTATCCCTCTTTCCAGATCTCTGGTCGTCAATAGACACGCCTTTTCTCCAAAGAACATCTGAACCCTTTACTCAAGCGTCTCTTCTGCTTATTGCAGCAGACGCGGCGAAACGAGAAAATAAAAAGGAACAGGCTAAAGAGTTATGGGAAAGATCGGTAAAAGTCATCCTTGATACCTGTTGGCTGGATATCCCAAAAAATGACCGCGCGTATGCGTGGTTGCTGGTTGATCTTTATAAGCGCTTAGAACGCTGGGAGGAAGCAGACCGGGTGCTGCAAACCATGATCACAGCATTTCCCAACGATCTGTTCTTTTCCGTGGCAAGAGTCCGGCTTCTGCTCTCTCAAGACGGACGCCAGGCAGAGGCGCTCGCTCTTGCACGACATCTCCACCAGACGACAGTGCCACGAGATCATCTTTACCGACTCTGGACTGCTCGCGTGCTAGCCGAAACCTACACGGCAAACACTAGGAAACAGGATGCTATTATGGTTCTCACCCAAACCTTAGCGTCTGTAGAAACAGTGTCATTCCCTGATACGCCAACCGCACAAACGTGGCGGGAGTGGCAAAAAAAAACAAGAAAAATGTTAAGCCGTCTTCAAACATCTGAAATCGCTCCTTAGCCTTTTGGACAGTCCAATCAGGACTGTTTTTTAAATACATGTTTTTTAAATACATTAAATCGGGAATTCGTCCTTTCCTATCGATTGACTTCGTAGGACTTCAAAACAAACCACCAAAATGCTTGGTGGTTTTTAAAAAACAGCCATTGTATGGCTGCTTCTTTTTGTTTATTTAATGTTTTCACGCTTACGCTTTACAGAATCCAGAGTGGCTTTTCGGATACGTAAGCTCTTTGGAGTAACTTCTAAAAGTTCATCATCTCCAAGAAACTCAAGACTGATCTCCAAGGTCATTTCACGAGGAGGTTGGAAAACGACAGAAGCTCCATCTCCTTTTGAACGCATATTACTCAATTTCTTTTCCTTACAAGGATTCACTTCCATATCTTCTGGACGAGAATTTTCTCCAATGACCATTCCAACATACACTTCTACACCAGGACCGATAAACATCTCTCCACGTTGTTGTAATGTGGCAAGTGAATATCCCATAGTCGTTCCGTTTTCCATAGAAATCATTGCTCCATGACTACCAGAAATGATCTCCCCTGCTTTTTCTCGATAACCCAACAAAAACGTATTGAGGATCCCTTGACCTTTCGTATCAGTCAAAAATTCATTTCGATATCCAATAAGTCCACGAGTTGGAATTTCAAATTCAATAAAAGCTGTTCCATTCTCAACCAACATATCCTTCATTTCTCCTCGACGTTTACCCATTTTTTCAATGACGACTCCCGTAAAGCCTTCTGGACATTCAATAGAGACCGCTTCAAATGGTTCCATTGTAACTCCATTCTCTTGTTTAAAAATAACTTGGGGACGAGAAACTTGAAGTTCATACCCCTCACGTCGCATTTTTTCAATCAAAATAGCTAAGTGAAGTTCTCCACGCCCTGAAACAATAAACTGACTATCGCCTTCTCCTTTATCGATTTTAAGAGCAACGTCGTTTAATAATTCTTTTTCTAAACGTTCCTTCAAATGACGAGCCGTAGAAAATTCTCCTTCGTTTCCTGAAAAAGGAGAGGTATTTGTTCCAAAAGTCATTTTCACGGTCGGTTCTTCGATCGTCAAAAGAGGGAGTGCCTTGCCTTCCACAGGATCAACAAGAGATTCCCCGATCTGAACATTTTCAATTCCAGCGATCGCGACAATTTCTCCGGCAGAAGCTTCAGGAACTTCTTTACGACCAAGTCCGGCATAAACCTGAAGGGAAGCAATGCGAGATAACTTTTCAACACCCTGACGATCAATGTGTTTAATTTGTGTTCCTTGTTTGATCACTCCATTGACCACACGACCTACCGCAATACGTCCTTTATAGTTATCGTAAAAGATGTTCACCACAGGAACCTGCAAAGGAGCCTGAACATCTCCTTCAGGACCTGAAATATATTCAACAACAGCATCCAACAAAGGGTCAATGTCCTTCATGCTATTGATGTCCGGTTGTGTTCCTGCAATCCCATTGATCGCTGAAGCATACAACACAGGAAAGTGGGCTTGTTCATCAGTGGCTCCAAGATCAATAAACAAATCAAATGTTTTGTCTAAAACCCAAGCAGGACGAGCATCTTTTTTATCAATTTTGTTGATAACTAAAATCACACGATGTCCGGCCTCAAGAGCTTTCTTGAGAACAAACTTTGTTTGCGGCATAGGACCTTCCTTTGCATCTACAAGGAGCAAACAACCGTCCACTAAGTTCATGATGCGTTCTACTTCTCCACCAAAGTCAGCGTGACCTGGAGTATCAACAATATTAATTTTCTTCCCCTTCCATTCAATAGAAGCATTCTTGGAAAAAATAGTAATACCACGTTCACGTTCCAATTCGTTGGAGTCCATGATCGTTGTTCCGGCAGCATCAGCGTCACGGAAGGTATTGGATTGTTTTAAAAGCGCATCCACCAGTGTTGTTTTGCCGTGGTCAACGTGAGCAATAATAGCGATATTTCGAATATCGTCTCGTATGTGTTTGTTCATAACGGCGCAAGAATACGCGAAAACAAACTTTTGGTCAATCTCAAATCATAAGTTCTCGATAGATTCATCAAGAAAAGAAGATTAACGATTTACTTGGAAACAAAACGTCTTTAAATACTTTGATTCTGGGAAATAAATGCTTGTTGGATGATCCATAGACTGTCCCAACGCTGCCAGCGTTTCAAGACGGCAACCGGTCTGAATGCTTCCCCGACGAAGAAGAAAAATAAAATCTTCTTCAGATAAAAAGTGAGAACAACTAGAGGTAATCAGAACTCCGCCATCTTTTACAAGCCTCATCGCTGCACGATTCAAAAAGTGATAGGCCTTCTTCCCTTCCTCTGTATCGCGTCTGGATTTGATCAAAGCCGGCGGATCAACAATGACCACGTCACAGGAGCGTTCAGGAGCCTGGCTCAAAAACTGAAATCCATCTGCCTTTTGGATATCGAAAACTCCTGCTCTCAAATCGTTAAGTTGCGCCTGCGCTAAGCATCCTTCTAAGGCGGTTTGAGAGGAATCAACGTTCAAGACCTTTTGCGCACCACTTTTCATCGCGACAATCCCTGCACTACCCGTATAAGAAAAAACATTCAAAACCTTACCTCCTTTGAAAACAGAAGAATGTTCAAGAATCCATTGACGTAAATTTTTTTGATCAAGAAAAAATCCTGTTTTCTGTCCTGTGAAAGGTTCTGTGCTGAACATGACTCCATTTTCTAAAAAAGAAACGGCTCCGGGATCTTCTCCAAGATGGACCTTAACCACATCTTCTAATCCTTCCTCACTTCGGCTTGCGATATCGCTTCGTTCAATCAGAACGTTCGGGGAAAAAACAGCCACCAACGCCTTGACGATCTGATCACGCAAACGATCCAAGGCAGCCGTCGCAATTTGAAACACGATCGTCTCTTCATAACAATCAACAACAAGACCTGGGATTCCATCAGATTCTCCAAACACCAGGCGATATCCAGTCGTTAGTGTTCCAGGTCCAAATCCCATAAGTTTACGTCTGACAAGACACTGTCGCAGACGTCTCTCTAACCAAGAAGAATCAATCATCACCTCTTGGCGATCAAACACGCGTACCGCAATAGAACCATGGGAAGAATAACTTCCTGTGGCAATAATCTCTCCATTAAAATTCAACACATGAACAAAACTTCCATGAGGAACGGATTTTGATGATTTTTGAAGAGCTCCCGAAAAAATCCAAGGGTGACCAAAAATAACGGAAGATTCTTTTCCTTCTAACAAGGTAAGAGTTGGATACATAACTGTTTTGTAGAGTTTGCTATTCGTTTACAGCAAGAGCACGTTCGTTTTCTTGAGATTTTTTAAAACCTTCGTCTAATTCCGTAATACAGGTGTTGAGCAGCGAGTGTAACCATTCTGGATAGGGTTGAAGTTGCACCCCGCGTTTATTTATAAGATCGGGTTCATTCACAAAACGACGAAGCCAGGCAATAGCCGCTTGATGTGTTTGGTTTCCACGATGAGGAGCGCGTTGGGCTTGATATTTATCAAACAACACCGTCCAAATCTCTTTACGCTCCAATGGTCTCCCCAAAGACGGAATCATTAATATCTCACTTGAAAGATCAACAAGACCATCGGGATTCACTCCTTCAAGGATATGATGCAAACTCGCAAGGACTTTCACTTCTTGAGAAATTTCGGTTTCGTTTTGTAAAAGTCCATAGGTCCACCCTGCATGCAGATTAAAAAAGGTACGCATGTTTGTATTTGGAGCAATCCCCATTGCTTCAAGAAGTTTAAAATGTTCTTCTCCCTCAAGCTTCAATTCTTTATTTATGTCGAAAAAATCATAAAGAGTAAAATCGCGGGGATTACCAGGTAAGCTCTTTGAAGATCCATATATTTTGGCAATCAATTCTTTTTGTTCTTGTACGGCATCAATAGGTCCTGTTTTCCCAATATCTGTAAAAAGAGAGGCTTGTTGAATATGTAACCAATCCATCACATCTAATCTTCTTTCAGAATCCATCAAATCAACACTATGTGTTAAAGAGGCACATTCAACTTCGTCCTCAAACGTTTGTTGTTCTTTCAATAAAAGACGAAAATGTTCTTGCAGCATGGGAGAAAAACGCTCAAAACGCAAACGAACATTCTGAAAAACCTCTCGCAAACGACGATCCATTCGCTCTTTCTCAAGCGAGATAACCACTGCGTGAGTTGATTCGTCTTCTAAAAACATAACAATCTAAAAACCATTCAAATTATGATCAAAGTGTAACACACCCTCCTCAAATAAAAACACACCCTTAGCGTCAGGAATACATGCTCGTATTCTTGAAGCGCTATGGGTGTTTTTGTTTTTAAAATTTTTTACGTTTCAAAAATCCAGCGGACGTTATGTTTTTTTAAAATAATCGCTTTAACCCGAGCCATGGAGACAATGATTTGGTCTGGATTAGAATATGGTTGTACACCATACTTTCGAATCTGTTCCCATGCATGTTCAATCCAACCTACCTCATCAAAGTCATCGAAACCCATGATGGTTCCAACAAAGCTGTTAACTTCGTCTGCTGCTAAACGATAGGCTTCTTTCATTTCCTGAACCGACAATGGTTTCAATGTTTTTATTTCCCTATCACTCAGACGAGTTTCGGGCTTTCTTTGTCCTCCTGTAGGAAAGTAAGCCACGGGATCAATCCAAACAACACTCCCATCATCACGCTCTCGAAAATTTGTTTTAGGAACACCTTGTGGATGAACCTTATCGATGTCTACATAATTCCAAAGTTCAACTCCTTTACGTTTTTGTTCTTCTATATAATCTTCCGATATTGTCGCGGCAGCATAATAGGTGGATTCGAAATCTTCAGAGAACGTGGCTTCTTTTGGAACGAATTCTACACAAGTCATTTGTCCTGAAGCAAACAAAAATTGTGGAAACTCCACTCCAAGTTTTTGAAATGAATCCTTGAGATCAAGTTGGAGGGATTGTATTTGAAGCATTTCATTAATATAGGGTTGATGAACCTTACTGTAAGAGAGATGAATTTTGATAATGTATATCCGTTCATTTACCTGGAGTTTATAGACAACAGACTGTGCGCCCTGACCCAAGTATTCCAGAGAACGACCCCGTCCTAGATCTAAACGTTTTTTTGGAATAACAAGATGACGATCTTCAAACGTTGGAGAAAGTTCTTGAAGGGCTCTATCAAGATTTTTTAAAATTCCTGAATTCTCCTTTAAAAATTGTTCTCCCACTTCTGAAACAAGAAGGGAAGATTTTGTTTCCTTGCCTTCACGATCACGGTAAGCAAGCTCTGGAGACGTAAAGACTCTATTTCCAAAACGATCGCGTTGTTTTTTACGGGCCTCCTGTTCTACATGCTGAAGAGGAGCGTCGGTCTTAATAAACGGTTTATCGTGCATATGTCCACCCTGAAATCGTTCTTGCCCTTCTCTCATAAGATAACAATCCGGATATATTTTCTGTTTTTAAAATCTACGAAAATTTTCTTTCTTAAAATTCTAAGGAAGCGAATTTGCTCGGTCTTGCAGGCGTTGATCTGCTGAAGATTGATCTTGCTGATTTTGTTGAATTTTTGATTTAACGGCTGACTCAAAAAATCCACCTGAAAGCCCCAGAGCTGAGCCAATAGCACTTGGAAACCATCCTTGAGATCCTTCCGAGGCTTCACCTACGGAATGAATAACGGATTGGAGAATGTGAAAAAAATCCATAAAAGAAAAAATTATTTTGATTGAATCTTTGTAGACTCTTCCCAAGCCAATGAGTTAGCCGCCCGAAGATTTCTGGAAAAAGCAGAACCAGCGTCTACCCAATTCTTTTTTGCTTTAAGTGAATCCAAGAACACTTTTCCACTTTTCTTTACGACCTCTTGCTCCTGAGGATGAGTTACAAAAAACTGACGAAGGTTGTTGATGTCTGTGCGTAAAATAAACACCAAAAAAACAAGAAAAATCCATGGGGTCAACATTCCTCCACCAAAAGAAAGAAGAGCAGTGGTTCCTGTTACATAATAAAAATTGGACAGAGCGTGTTCTCCTACAATCCACACAAATGCAAAGACAGGAACAATCCACCACCATGTTCGCTGTTTGTTTTTCAAAAAAAGACCAATCGCCGCTCCCATTCCAATAAGCCCCGTTGCGGCTGCGTGTCCCACATAACCAAATTTCTCTCCATCAACATAAATCCCCAAAGCATCAGAAAAAAAGTAGAGATCACCAATATGAGGACCGTAAGTAAAAGGAAAGGAAACTCCCTGCCAAAAAGATTTCTCAAACAAACTAAATCCAGCACTACACATCACACAAAGAAACAGAACATCAGAAAAATTAAAAGGATTCTTTTTATCTCGATAAACAAAAAAGACGGGAATAAAGACTGGAAGAAATTTTAGTATTTCTTCCCCAACAGCAATAAGGGTTTCTCCAAAAATCGTATCATGAAAACCAAGCAGACCAACGAGATTCCAAAAAAGAATAGAACCCAATCCTGCAATCAGAATCCCTTGAAAAAAGAGTTGAAGTCCGTAACGAAAACTCACTGTTTTAGTAAAAAGAGTAAGAATAAAAATCTCAAACACGAACCATAGGTCAATCCAAACAAAGGAAGGATTTCTGATAAAAAACGTTGCGAACACAATCGTCGCTCCCAACATCATCAATAAAGTCGATTTTTGGAAACGATCTAATATATTTTTAAAAGAAGTGGACATAAAAAATTTATCAAAAAAATAAATGAATTAACGTCCTTTTTTAATAAAGCTTACATAAATACACTAAAAACAGCAATAAAGGGCTTAAAAGATCCCGAGGATCAAACAAACCGATAAGGAAGAAAGATGAACATCCACCAATGGATTTACATCAATGGTGGAATGGCTGTGGTCTACAGCGACACCAAAGAACAAAACAGCTGAGGGTCTTCACAACAACGTGAATACCCTCTTTTTATTTTTCTAACGAATCTGCGATGACTTAACGTTTATCATCTCAAGATAAAGACGCTCTACTTCAGGAATGACTCCTTAAAGGAATATCCTTCATTGTAGAATATCACATTGTCACTGGTATAAGACGATGATACTATTTCTGCGTATGAACAATGACGTCACAACAAACGAAATCTTGGAATTTCTGAAAGAAAACATGGTAACAAAAGATGAATTTCGTGAGACACTCACTGAATACGCCACACGAAAGGATCTTATTGAATTCAGATCGGATATTTTAGAATCTGTTGACCGATTTGCGAAACTGCATGAAACGCTCGACCAAGAACTCCTCATGCTCAGAAGCAAGTACAATCGTCTGGAAGAAAGACTGGAACTTATCGAAACAAAAATTGGCATCACGGTTTAATGCGTATCCAATTTACTTCTCATTTCTTTTTCCCAAAAAATAAAAAGACGCATCAAATGACTGGTAGCGAAAAAGTCATGATGCGTCTTTTTGTTTCGCCAACGGTAGCGTTAGCGAATATGATACAAAATCTCCAAATTTGGATGGACCGCGAAGGGTTGCAGGCAAAAAATGGTTGAGGCGTATTTACATACGTCGAAACAATTTTTTGCCGAAGCACAAGCGAGACACCAAATTTGGAGATTTTGTGGTGACCCCAGGGGGAGTCGAACCCCCCTTTCCAGGATGAAAACCTGGCGTCCTAACCGATAGACGATGGGGCCTAATCGGGAAACGGCAATATCATATGTAAAATAAGAACATTCGTCAATAAAAAAGGATGACAGAAAAGGATGATTTAGTAACAAGCTACCGGCAAAGCCGGTAGCGTCAGGAAAGCCCCTGCAAAGGGGCTAGACCCACCTCATCTCGAGTTGATTACCTTCTTGCGTCTTATC
>LBWG01000012.1 GCA_000993535.1 Candidatus Uhrbacteria bacterium GW2011_GWF2_39_13
TTTTGCCACAATATGCAAACTAACTAGTTAAACAGTCAGATTTTCACATACTCTAGCGAAGAAAACAACGTTTCACGCACCCAAAATTTAACGGTATCGAAGCTGACGAGGCCGAGATAAATATCCGAGCGTATGCGAAATACCTATTGCGGCAAGGGAGCATTTCAGAGAAGCGGGAGTTGTTGGGGAATTTACGTAGCAGATTGATGTATCTACACAAGAAAGTGACTCTCATGCAGGAGGACAGCATTAATCCATCTCGCTAACATTATCCCACAGCATCTCAAAGATCGACTTAAAAATATCAACCATTGTTGGAACAGCAACAATCACAGCGAGCGATGCTAGATCTGGACTTACAATGAGTACTTTATCGTCAAAAATATCCAAAGTGCTTTTGAAGCTGTATTGCTTCGGCAAGAAGCGAACCTGACGAAGAAGATTTTTATCCAGTGGGTTATCTTTTTTGGAATCAGCCGTAAGAAGTAGTTTTGTTTGAATATTGGCTTTTGCGCGTTTTTCTCGAAATTTCACGAAGTAATCAGGATCGATGCTTTCCCATGATGGGGTGCTGCCGATAACGCAATATTCCTTATTTTTATAGTCGATCAAAACTTCGTCGTAAAACTTCTGAAGCTCACCTTTACTTTCAACAAAACGGAGACCGAGTTTTTGTGTTTGAGATCGATCCATCGATTCAAAAAATGGAATCGCTTCATTAAAGTTTTGCAATTTTTGCTCAACTAGCGAGGCAATTTTATGTGGTTTTTGCGCGTGGTAAACCCGCTTACCACTTCGAAAATAAACTGATGAGAATCCCTTTTCAGTGAGATTTTTTAGAACGGCATATGCCGTCGTGCGCTTCATACCGATATCACGGGCAAGCACGCTTGCTGAGGCTCCGCCCTGCTTGAGTAGCGCCGTATACACATCAGCTTCTTGAACCGACAATCCAAGTGAGATAAGTGATTCTTTTGCATTCATATTGTTGTCAAAAACTATCGACACTTCCTAATATACTAGGAATTATATCTTATATTAGCCAATTAGTCAACACGATATGACTAAAATTGTTGACTAAATGCTAATTTTAAGCTAGTATTAGTCAATATGAAGGAGCGAGAAAAACAACCAGCCACCCCAACGGACTTGAATTACCATTACTACGGTAAAAACAGGTACGATAAGGATATTGTTTCCGCCATACCTTTCCACCGAGAAATACACGAATCGATACTGAAGGAACTGCGACGTCGTTTTCGACCAGATCAGGCGATTCGTGTTTTAGAACTAGGAGTTGGTACTGGGCTTACTGCATCTCTTATTCGTGCAGCATTTCCAAATGCAGAATTTGAGGTAGTCGATTTTTCTTCAACTATGTTAGCGCACGCTAAAAAGCGTTTGGGGACAAAGAAGATTACGTATCGACTCGGTGATTTTTCTAAAATCCTTTTTCACAGTCCGTGCGATGCTGTGATTGCTGTTATCGGTATCCACCACCTATCTCACTCCGGAAAGCGTCATTTGTTTGAAAAGATTGCTCGACTTCTCAAACCAGGAGGAATATTTCTTTTTGGCGATCTCATGACGTGCGCCGATGAAAAGAATGCGGCAGAGAATAGTGCACTGCATTATCACCATTTAGTCGAACACACGACTACTCGTGCGATGCTCCGTGACTGGGCGCACCATCATATGTTTCTGAATAACTTAGCAACGGTTGAAAACCAAGAAAAGTGGCTGCGAGATGCCGGATGTACCGTAAAACGATTGTTCTCCAAATGGAATACGGTTCTCCTCCTCGCCACTAAACAATAACTTTATGGAAAAAAACATGCCAATCGTTACCGGAACAAGTACATTTGTCGATCTAGTGACGGAAAAACACGTGCGAGTTGTAAAGTTAAACAATGCCGCTACGACTCCTCCGTTTGTGCAAACGGTAAACGCTCTTCATACGTTTTTCGATTCGTATGGCGCACTCCATCGAGGGGCTGGTCCTCATGCAAATAAAACCGTCGAGGTAACTGAAAAAGCTCTCGGAACAATTCGTGAGTTCATTGGCGCCTCGCCAGAACAGACGCTACTCTTTACTTCCAACACGAGTGCGGCGATTAACTTCCTTGCACGACTCATGACGCTCAGTGAACAGGACGTAATTCTGACTTCATGTATTGAGCACACATCGAATAACTTGCCATGGCGCTATAACACGAGAGCAAAGATTATTGAGGTCGCCGCATTCAGTGATGGCTCGCTCAACATGGAGGATTTTAGAGAAAAAGCTAAATTGAATGGTGCAAACCTCAAATGGATTGCTATTACTGGAGCCTCGAATTTGACGGGGTATGTTCCTGATATGAAACGCCTGTCCGAAATCGCACATATGTATGGTGCGCGGCTTTTCGTTGACGCGGCACAACTTGCGCCACATAGGCCAATCAACATGGTGGAGCAAGGAATTGACGCTTTAGCTTTCTCGGCACACAAAATCTATTCGCCGTTTGGACTGGGTGTGCTTGTCTTGCCGAAAGACATGCTTGATCGCACACCAGTCGATCCCGGAGGCGGATCAATCGACATGATTTCTGAGAAAGATATTGTCTGGGCACCTAGTGCCGAACGTCATCAAACGGGAACATGGAACGTAACAGGAATCGTTGCACTGGCAGAAAGTTGCCGCGTTATGATGGCAACAGGGTGGAAAATAATCCTCGACCACGAACGAGAACTTGTCGAATATACAGCAAAAAATCTTGCCGAGATTCCTGATCTGACCCTCCACGTGCCACTTGAAAAGTTCTTGTCAGAGGATCGCATTGGTACTTTTCCGTTTACTCTAAAGGGGTATCACCATGCTTTACTTGCAGCAATTCTCGATCACGAATACGGAATCGAAACACGAGCAGGAGCCATCTGTAATCACCGTCTTGTTCGTCGTTGGTTCGATGTAGATGATGATACTCAAGCAGAAATCGAGGAACGTATAAAGAACGGCGATCGACTAGCTTCATATGGAGCAGTTCGTGCAAGTATCGGCATCTTTAACACGCGCAAGGATATTGATCGTTTAGTCGACGCGTTGAAATCTATTCAAAAAAATGGGCCCGGCCTAGAGTACAAACCGTCGCCTCGAGAGGAAACGTATAGTCCTCAAAAATGATGTTTTTCCGCATAACAAAACGACCAATCACTTGGTCGTTTTGTCGTTGGACTATACCTCATCGGTCGCCTCACTTACCTGAGGCAAGTGAGTTGCACGATAAGAAATTGTCCTGGCGGTGTTTGTGAGTTTAGTACCAAAATTAGGAGGGTGTTTGAAGGGATTTTCGATGACTTCTGTTGTGGCAATTTTGAGGCATGTGGGTCGGTCTCTAACGGGATCATCTACTTGGTTTTCGTAACCACAATTCAGCCATGAGTATTGGCGTGATACTCATGGCGTCGGTGATTTTTCCGTCCGCAATCATCTTTAAGACCTTATCGAACGACACAACTTTTAACTTATCGATTCCGTCCTCTTGCATCCTATTTGATCCAGTCGCATGAAGATCCTCTGCGAGAAAAATGTGTCCGAGATGATTGGAGGAGCCGTTCGAACACTGAATAACGCCAAGCTTCGTCCATTTCTTTGCTATCAGCCCTGTCTCTTCTTGCAGCTCCCGTTTCGCCGCCGTGAGCGGACGTTGACCATCAGAGCCACCGGCGGGGACTTCTAGAGAGTAAACGTTAGTCGTATATCGATATTGACCAATCAGATAGACTTCCCGCTTCTTTGTGATCGATACGATAAAAACGGATGGCGATTTTTCGATTACTCTGTAAATGTCCTCCTCACCATCCGGCCTCAGTACTTTATCTTCTCGGACTGAAAAGAATGGATTTTGATGTACAAATTTTGAACCCAATTTTTTCCAAGGATTTTTCATGTGCTTTGAGCTTAACATAACAAACAACCCCGCGAAGGGTTGTTTTGTATCGACAAAGGCTTATGGGTCGCCCCTCATACTTGAGGCATTCGGGTCTTCCGATAAGAAATTGTCCTGGCGGTGGCGATGTCCCGAAATTAGAACCAAAGCGGCTTAATTTCAGGAGTGTTGATAAAATTGTACGAGATTTAAGGCGGATCTACAAAGAAAACCCTGCGCTTTTCGATATCCCTACTTTTGCCCGGAAGATTTATTGATTGCTTCTACTTCTTCGTCGGAAAGGTCGAACCAGCAAGGCGGGTAGATGCACCAGCAGAAGCTATAAGGGTAGCTCGACGAAGCTTTGCCAAACGCTTCGGCGAGATTATAGAAGACTTTTTGGCTAGTAAGTCAGATAGCGGCATGAAGTCTAAAGTCTTTGGTAAGACTTCTTCGTAGTACTTTCCAGTCTCCCAATACGTTTTATATGCCTTTGCTTGAGGCTTTGAAGAAATGACGCGATAAGTGTCATCGATAAATTCAATTGCACAGCAGTTGTCTATCGCAATCGCGACTCCCGAAGTCTTCTGCATTACTTTTTTCAATCCAGGACGTCGATCTTTTTCAACGTCATAATGTGGTGAATGAAGAGCAGGTATAAAACCAAGACCTGTTACCTTAATCAAATCAGCTTTCGGATTATTAAACCTTCTTGAATCAGAAGTGCCTCCACGAAACCAGCAGATCGAACCCGCACTTATTCCGGATAGGACGATCCCTTGTTCCCAAGCTTTCTTCAAAATTTTATCTACACCATTTTGCTTCCAAACTCGAAGCATTTTTTGGGTATTCCCACCGCCGACATACACGATATCAGCTAACATAATTTTTTCATCAATTGATTTTCGAGATAGTTTTTCTTTCAGCAGCCAGAGAACATCAGTTTTGCATCCTAGTCTTTTGCCGAAATGTTTTTTAACAGTCTCGTAATAACCTTCGGAGTCAGAACTTGCGGTAGGAATAAAAAGTACCGTTGGAGATTTCTTTCCGGTTAGTCGGATTAGTTCCTTATCTATTTTTGTGGTTTCAGCCGGATATCCTGGTCTTCCGATTTCTCCACCCCCTATTGTTACGATTTTATTCATATAGTTCGAATCCCTTGCGGGTTCAGTTGTTTTTATAAATTTAGTTTTTAAAATGTGCCGTAAAATAGTCTGATTTCATTGCTCATTTTTCAAAACTACTGGCGGAGAGGGGGGGATTCGAACCCCCGATACCTTTTCAGGCATACATGATTTCGAGTCATGCGCGTTCGACCAGCTCTGCCACCTCTCCAGGTAAAACGTCCAAAATTGGCGATCTGCTTGGGCTTCGGGAAAAAATTTGTTCGCCGTAGATTTGGCTACGACTCACATATTTTTTTCCTCCAGCCCGGCGCAGCTCATCCAATTTTGGACGTTTTACACTCGATTTTTTTCATAAAGAAATTTTGCAAACCGTATCATCGCACTTATTCACCGTCAACGGAAAGAATAGATTTGGCGATCTCTAGGACTTCTCCTTGGGTAGCGGATTTGCCGTCTATAGCGATTACGACCAAGCGACCATCAAGCTCGAAGATCAGTTGCTTCGAAATTTCACAGCGGTTAGGGATGTCGTCTTCGTAATCGATACAGCGCGGTTTGGTGTCTATGGTTAACATCCATACGGATTGATCTTTCGTGAGATGAATCTCTTCACGGGGATAGGTAAACGAAGAGAGATATTCTTGAAGATTTACGTGTGGAAGATAATCAATCTCAACAAAACGGTTGTTGTTTTTGGTATACACAAGCACGATCGTCCCTTTGGGAAACACACCTTGGGTTTGTGTGTAAAGCCCTGCAGTAAACAAATCAGCTCCAAAGGTTTGAGAGGGAAGTGGAATTGTGTGAACAAGAGAGGTTGAGTCTTCCAGTAGAGCCAGACCAGGAACATTGGGAAGTAAAGATCGTTCGTCTGAGGAAATCCACCCCAAGAAACGCAAAAGTATCACCATTCCAAGAATAGCCACCGTTAAAAACAACAAGATTTTTTTGTTTGGGAGCCGTTGTTTAGACGGATCTTTTTTGTTGGGACGAAGTCGAGCAAACATAACTTAACGTGATAGCAATAAGGATCCAGGTGAGCACAGCAAGATCATTTTTAAAATAAGGCACATCGACAAGTCCGTGAATGGTCATTTCAACAAGGGCAAAAAAGGCGATGGTGGAAAAAGGATCACGAGGAGTTGTAAGTAAATGATAGGCGAGCAAGAGAAAGGCCACAATGCCCAATAATCCCAGCTCTACCCAGATGTTCAACAGGATATTGTGCGGGTATTGGAAAATTTCAAAGTGCGTTGCTTGATGATAAGGAATCAACGCTGTTTGATATCCAGAAAGCCCAACTCCCAACAGCCAGTGATCTTTGAGAAGTTCCACCGTTTCTGTCCACTGAGAGATACGTACTCCTCCTGAATAGTCTTGGAGTGTTAGTTTTTGCACCACGACTCCTCGCCAAGGGGAAACACAGATAAATACGGTAGCAAGAAAACTTAAGACAAGCGTTTTTTTTCTGGAAGATTTATAAAAGAGTCCTTGAAGCACCACTGTCGCCACAACCGCCACGATCGCGGCTTCAGATTGTGCGAATACAATCGCGATAAATGAGAGTACACACACACTGATCCAAAACAGATTTTTTTTCAGAAATAGGATCGTGATTTTCTCAGTGATTACTTGTTGGAATCCGATGATAAAAATAGGTCCCAAGAACAATCCCACCGCATTTGGATAATCAAAAACACTTGTAACCCGGCGTTCAATATCCCAAGGAATTGGAAGACCAGCGCCTGTAATCCATTGAATAATCGCCACGCTTGAAACAGCGATCGCACTTACTCCCAACGCTTTAAAAAGTCCTTGAGACAACGTCAGTCGATCTGTTTGTTGAAATTCAAAAGAAATAATCAAAAAGAGCAAAAAAGGTTCAATAAAATACGCTTTCCAGATACCCACCGCTGCAACGATTTGGGGGGAAACAGCGATAGATATTGTGGCGGTTAAAAAGAGAAAAGATATGGCGGTGATGAACGGACCCCTCCAAAACTCGCTGAAATTTCGTCGAATGGGGAAACTGGCGACAGATTCGTTGTATGTAACAGTACCTCTATGAGTCAATAGGACTCCATCAGACGAGAGATCGCGAGTTTTGGAGGGGTCTGTGAAGATTTCCGATATAAGCTGTGGGGCAATCGGGAGTCTTTTTATAAACCAAATAATGATAAACGTCAGAATCAACAATTCCAAAAGCGTGGTTGGGACAGATCCTATATGCGTTCGCAACAAATAACTCGGAAGAAGAGCTGTTAACAGAAACAACCCTTTGTGAAGATCACTCCAAGTAAGTATGGCGAACACAGTGCTGATGAGGAGAAAAACAACGAGCATAAATTATCGACGAGAGAGGAGACCCCTAATCTCTTTTATTGTGACAGCTTTTAGGATCAAGAGTGATCCGCTATAGAGTACCGCTCCCGCGACCAGATCAATCATAACAGGAACCTGTATCTGAGAAAGAATGACATACATAACCAGTGAGGCAACCAGAGATTTAAGAAGAACCGTTGGATTTGGTAGAGCTTGAGAAAACCGATACACAACTACGAAAGTGATCAGAGCGATCAATCCTTCAGAGACGAGCGTTACCCAGACTCCTCCCCACATTCCATATTCAGGAATTAGCCACAGATATCCTCCTACAGAAATAATCGCCACAAAGAGATATCCAAACATCATGACTCGTTGCTTGTCCAACGCCACCACCAGATGTCCATACAGAGTTCCAAAAAATACGCCGATTAAAGCCAGTAAAAGTATGGAGAGTACTGGACCCGCAGAAGCAAAATCATTTCCTGCAATAAAAACCGTTAATTCTGTTGAAACGAGTTGTCCTCCAACGATTACGGGCACGACAACAAGGATAAAAAGATCAAAAATACGGTTTATTCGTACACGGAATCCTTCTGTTTCCCCGGAACTCCACAGAGCCACCAATGAAGGAAGAACAATTCCCATAAACATGGTTGGAAGCACGGTCATGACATCAATAATACGATAAGCCATTCCATACAGTCCCACTTCACTTTGATCACGGAAATATGCGAGAAATAAAATATCTCCCTTAAGATAGAGAAGATTGAAAATGATCGATACAGCAATAGGCCAAGAGTGACTTAAGATGAATATCCACTGGGACCATTCAAACAATGGACGTATTCGAACAAATGGTTTTGCAAAATGGACCATGATGAACAACCAGAATGCATTTGAAACAACCATGGCAATAAACATTTCAGTCACTCCTGGAGAGATAATGACAAAAATAGTGATGAGGATCAGGAGTATTCCGCGGTTTAATAATTCTGCCGTAGCCGCGCGCCACATGCATTCATGCCGTTGAAAAACACCAACGAGCATGGAAGCTCCCCCCATCAGAAAGTAAGCCAGAGCCCCTACCAGCACAGCGGTTTTTACCGTTGACGACCAGGGGAAGAGTAAAACACTCAAAGGGGCTAAAGAAAACAGCAAGAAACCAGACACCAGTCGCAGACCAAAGAAGTTTCCCACGACGCGTTCTTCATCGATTCCCGTTTTTGAAATCATCACGATAAGCGTCAGAGTGAGCCCAAAATCAACCAGTACGCCAAACATTTGCAGATATGTCATCGCCGTTGTGTACTCTCCAAACGCATGAGTTCCCAGAGCTCTGGTAATTAACGCAATTGAG
The DNA here is from genome assembly GCA_000993535.1 of Candidatus Uhrbacteria bacterium GW2011_GWF2_39_13. Classification (GTDB taxonomy): domain Bacteria; phylum Patescibacteriota; class Patescibacteriia; order UBA9934; family GWF2-40-263; genus UBA12478. Next base: position 8,718 of record LBWG01000012.1, read on the forward strand.
ATCAAACCCACCAAAACGGACACACCTTTTCCTAACAACTGAATACTAAAGTTTGATGCGATAGATCTAGCAGTAGACATAGATGATCCTAGTGTATCAGTCTTTGAAGAATGTTTTAAAAAATGTTATTCTTTTCATAGAATATATGCGTTCATTTCTCTTGAGAGGATTAGAAAATTTCTCTTCAAGAGCCGCGAAAGTCTCGTTGGTTTTATTTGTTTTGTCATTCCTGTTTATTGCAGGATTTTTTTTATTTCCGACGTCTGTTGAAGCGGCTTCAAAAAATGGTTTTGAGGCTCTTCAAGTGAGTCTCCCCAAACAAGGATTCACAATAAACGCCGGAGAAACGAAAGAGGTGTTGATCACTTTTAAGAATATCGGTCAGAAAATATGGACCAATAGCGGAACCGCTTATGTATCCGTTTATACTTACAATCCAAAATATCGAGTGAGTGATTTTAAGGCAGATAATTGGATTGATTACACACAAGCGGCTTTGCTGAAAGAATCTTCCGTTCCTGTAGGTTCCGTTGGTTCCATTTATCTCACGCTTCACGCACCAAAATCTAAAGGAACATATAAAGAGACCTTTCAGTTGGCTGCAGAAGATGCTGCGTGGATTCCTGGGGGAGAGTTTACATTAACCATCAATGTTCAAGATTCAGCGGTTCAGCAAGGTTCAACGGGTGGAGATCCTTCACAACAGGTGACTCAAGAAGAACAAAAACAGATCACAAACGATGGTCAGGCATCTCCCCAAACCGATGGACTTTCCGCAACGATTTTGTTACGCTCGGCGAAATCTCTCGCGGTCAAAGCCGGGGAGGTTATTACGTATAAAGTCGGAATTAAAAATACAGGTACTCAAACTTGGACCAAGCGCGAGGTGGTCACTTCGGGTGTAAAAATAGCTTCTTCAGATACCCAACATTCCTCCTGGGTTTCTTCAACAAAATTGGTCGTAAATGATAAAGGAACCGTCAAACCTGGAGGAGTAGATTTTCTTTCCTTTACGTTTAAAGCTCCTTCCACCAAAGGTTCTCAGATCGTTCGCTATCAAATGACCGTGGATGATGCGCTGATCCCAGATTTTTATATTGATATCCCTGTGGACGTGACTACAGGTTCCGTAAAAATTAAGGACGAACCCATCACAGTAAAAGAAGAAGAAGTAGCATCGGATCGGCTTATCGAACAACCAATCGTACGTATCGGATTACTGACGATAGACGAAGAGACAGATTGGCAAACAGAAGTTTCTTGTAATACGACCTGGCAACTGAAAGATAGTGAAGGAGGATTTTTGGGGAAAATAAATTCAGGGCAAATTGTTCGTGCGTTTTATAAAAATCAACGCTATTATTTTAATCGTGGAAAAGGTATAGAACAGACGTATAAATATTTACGATTTGTTCCAGACGATAAAGATGGTGTGTGTACGATTGAAAATTTTGATCGTCGCAAGACGCGTGGAGCTGCGTATGCATTGAATAAATTTCGCGATACGCTTGAACTTCAATACATTCCTTACAAAAACGAAACGTGGCTTATCAATGAGCTTCCTATTGAGGAATATTTGTATGGGCTAGGCGAGACATCCAACGCGTCCCATCAAGAGTTTAAAAAAACGCTCATTACCGTTGCCCGGACCTACGGTCTTTATCATTGGGAACGTAATACAAAGCATAAAGGCTATTTTCATATGAATGCCTATGCTGATGATCAAGTCTACTTCGGTTATGAATATGAACAGATTCATCCTCTTATTAAACAGGCAGTGGACCAAACGCGAGGAGTAACGGTGAGCTATCAAGGACGTACCGCATTGACTCCTTATTTTTCTCGATCCGATGGTCGTACTCGCTCTTGGAGTGAGGTGTGGGGTGGAAGTGTTGCTTGGCTTATTGGAGTAGACGCACCTTGCGATAAAGAACGCGGATATACCCTTTGGGGACATGGGGTAGGACTAGGAGCCACAGAAGCCTTATGTATGGCAAATAAAGGAAGTAATTGGGAAGAGATTTTGCACTATTTTTATACGGATGTTGATTTAACAAAGCGATGGGAATAAAAGATTTTTTTATTTGTTTTTTTATAGGCACAGCTGCAGTACTTCCTGCGGCTGTTTTTGCACGAGAGGTTTCTGCAGATGATTCTTTGGTTCTGATTTATCAAAGCCGTCCTGATCTTCAAAAGGCGTTTGATCGTGAGACGGGTCTAGCTATTGCTGGGACCAACGCCGGGTTCCTTCTTGATTTAGAGGATTGGGCAATACAATATGGCTGGATAGAACATCCCGAACTAAAGTCTTACGGACCTGAAGAGGGAGATGGAATCCCCGTGCGAATCAAAAAAGAAGAAATTGAATCCGCTATTCAGGCACAGGCTTATCTGGTCATGGATCGCTCCACCGGAAAAATATTGACCGTAAAAAACGAGAATAAAGTGTGGCCTATTGCCAGTCTTACGAAGCTTATGACAGCTTCCGTTGTGTTAGATCACGATGTATCCATGAACAAAACAGCTTCGGTATTACATGCGGATAATGTGGGAGGAGCACGACTGTATGTGAATGATGGAGATGAATTTACTGTTCAAGATCTTTTTTATGCCACGCTCGTTGGTTCAGCTAACAACGCGGCCAATGCCCTTGCTCGAACCACCGGATTATCTCGTGCAGATTTTATTCAAGAGATGAATACGTATGCGCAGGAATTAAATCTCGTTCACACGCATTACGTTGATCCAACCGGAATTGAGTTAGGAAATATTTCAACCGCGCGTGAGATGGCTCGAGTGGCACAAATGGCCTTTGCTCAAAAAGATCTTCAAACTTTTACCACGACCGCGACAAAATATATTAGTGATTTATCTCAAGGGACAACCAAAAAGATGACAAATACCAATTGGATGCTTTGGAAACCGGAATACGATGACCTGTATGTGACCGGCGGAAAGACTGGGTATCTGATTGAATCAGGATGGAATTTAGTCGTATCGCTTCGTCCCATGGAGGGAGATCCTGATAAAGAACTTTTGATTGTGCTCTTTGGTGCAGATTCCCGAGCCGATTCGTTTGTCAATGCGAACCGCCTCGCGGATTGGGCATGGGAGACACATGAATGGCAGAAAGTACAATAAAAAAGTGTGGGAGTCACAACTTCCACACTTTTTTATTATTTTTATGAAGTAAGTTTTCTTGCTCGTTTTTCTTGCACGAGTCGATTGATCAGTTGTTTTACTTCTTCTGGGTTGTCGATGTTTTTAAAGTGAAATCGGCTTTTTTCTCCTGCGGTTTGTACGAATACATTTCCATAGGTGAAGACCGTTTGAAGAATTCCACGAATTTCAGCCGTTGTATCTTGAACAGAAGACAGATCAAGTTCTGAAGCGGTTCGGTTAAACAGACCATTTTGTTCAATACTGATAATGCGTTCATTGGTAATGATCCAAGTATCCAGGTAATAATCGGTGAATTCAAGAAACGCGAAGAGCCAAATCGAGAGGAAATAGATACTTCCCAAGATCACCAGAAATGGTCCTATGACGGGATGATCTAGCCATGTTTGGATCGTATCCCAAAAATACCAGCCTCCCAATAGGGGAATGCCTGTCAGGATAGAAAAAGCGGTAATGATCGTGAGGATGGCAAACCATTGTCGACGAAGAAAGAGAACAACCTTTTCGTTAAGACGTTGGTTTGGAAGCTGGTGGAGATTCATCATAATGAAGGAAACAAATCCTCATTGTAATAGTTTACCGTTTTATCTAAAGAGATAGGATACGTCCAATCGTATTCCATCAGGAGAAAGGTGGATCCTGCGACCAAGAGGATCGTTCCTCCGGCAAAAAGAGTTACGATGAGATACATCCCAAATCCATACACTCCATAGCGAATGAGATGGTAGACGTTAAACAGCGCGTAGAGCACGTAAAACAGCATGTAAGCTCCGTAGACAATCAAAAAAACAGCGATGGGGATATTGATGTCGGAAAAATCAAACATAGTAAGTAAATTGTATCACAAAAGTCTCAGTTGCTTTGGGTAATAAGATTCGAATATTCCCTGAGCGAAGCGACTGGAGGGAGCGGAGTCGAAGGGGTAGGTTTAAAAGAGTGTTTGTGATGGAGCGTTTAATCCCAGATGCTTGTATCCATGTTCCGTGACCACGCGTCCACGTGGGGTCCGTGCAAGAAATCCAATTTGAATGAGGAACGGTTCATGTACTTCTTCGATGGTTTGAATTTCTTCTTGGGTTGAGGCGGCGATCGTTGATAATCCAACAGGTCCGCCATTAAATTTTTCAATAATCGTGGAAAGGATACGACGGTCGGTTTGGTCTAGTCCCATCTGGTCAACGGCAAGTTTTTCAAGTGCTTCTTTGCAAACATTGTGTGAGATATGACCCTGTGCCCGTACATCAGCAAAATCACGCACACGTTTGAGCAGACGGTTGGCAATGCGCGGTGTGCGACGTGAACGACAGGCAAGGAGATCGATCGCCTCTGTATCAATAGGAACATTAAGGAGTTTGGCGCTACGCTCAACAATTTGAGCAATATGATCATTTTCGTAAAAATTCAGATGATGTGTGACACCAAAACGGTCGCGAAGCGGGGATGAGAGAAGAGAAAGCCGGGTGGTGGCTCCGATAATGGTGAAGTGTTCCAGGTTCAGTCGCAGAGTTCGAGCCGTGGGACCTTTTCCCACAATGATATCCAGCACATAGTCCTCCATGGCTGGGTAAAGCACTTCTTCAATCGTTTTGTTGATTCGATGGATTTCGTCAATGAAGAGGATATCTCCCCGATTTAAACTGGAGAGAATAGCCGCCAGATCTCCCACGCGTTCCAAGGCTGGGCCTGAGGTAATACGAATTTGAGCCCCTATTTCGTTGGCGATAATGTGAGCAAGACTCGTTTTTCCAAGCCCCGGATTTCCATAAAGCAAGACATGTTCAATAGGTTCGTTTCTCTTTTGGGCAGCCTGAATGAAAATAGAAAGGTTGTCTTTGATTTCATCTTGCCCAATAAAATCTTTCAACGATTGCGGACGCAGTCCGACTTCAAATGTTTGCTCTTCTGGAGGAGCCTTTCCCTCCACAATCCGTCCCGGCAAGTTTTCTTCCTCACGTTCAATCATAGTGCCTGTATTATGCCTTTGCCAGACTCTTGCCGCAAATAAAAGACCCATTTTGTAAAGGGATCTACTGCCTCTTTAAACAATAGAAGACAAGCCTCCGAAAAGAACGATCGGGTGCATTCCTAGGATTTCTTCTTTATAGGAAAGTTCAGGAATGGGTTTTAGAAGAAAAATCTTTTTTCTGTGATGAAAGGCAAGTCCCATTTCTAAAAGGGTGTTTGCGCCAATATAATTTGCAACGCCATTTTTATCGTGGTTCAAGACCAAAATAGCATCGGCCCAGAGGACTTTTTCAAAATGATTGCGCATGGCTTGTTCTTTTGCGTCCCAAATCCATCCTTCCGTTTCATTTGTCGTCTTTCGTAGGGCGTAATATTCCTTTACCGGCATGGTCTTGCCTTGCTCATCTAAAATTTCCGAAGGAGGAAGTTTTACTTCATGCCCCAACGCTTTCAGTTTGTCTTTCGTCATTTGCATTTCATCAATAAAAGCAATGCTTCCGCAAAGAGTGATTTTCATAAAAGATTATTATCAATATATCAAACATGAAATAAAAAAACACTCGGTTATCCAGAGTATTTTTTGGTGGGCGAGGCGGGAGTCGAACCCGCACGGAGTTTCCCCCCGGGGATTTTAAGTCCCCTGCGTATACCATTCCGCCACTCGCCCCTACCGGAACTATTTCCAAATTCGCGATCTTGCCTTTCATGGGCGCCCTGCCAACTCAGTAAACGTACGTTTGGGTACGCTTGCTGAGTTGGCAGCCCATTCAAGGCAATCTCATCGAATTTGGGAATAGTTCCTTATTGCTGTGAATTACGAAACTCGTGATCTTAATCAAGTTTTGTGACGATTTCATTCGATAAGAAAATTTCTGATAAAAGAGTAACAAACTTTTTTCTATTCGCCAAGGTGATCGCTCGTTTAGTTTTTAAATCAGTTTACACTGATATTTTGGGTCGGCATGACAAAAGAAAAATCTAGGGGCGTTCCTAGATTATTGGGCAAGGCGGATTGTGGCCGGGTGTTCGTCAAAGAACCAGCGAGCCCAGGTTTCACGTTCGATTCCAGTTTGATCCGCATGGATCCACTGGTCATAAGCCTGTTGTGAGAAAATCGGGTACGGAATCAATTCGATGGTTCCTTCCCAGACGATCTTTGTTCCGTCTTTGTCATAGATTGTGAGCTGATCGCCATTTTTCAGGACGTGGATCCACGCGTGATCCAAAATAGCCAGACTCGTTTCCTCACAGTGGGGTTGTCCATTCGAACATGGTTTGAGTTTTTCCGTCGTTATATTTTGTACAAACAAACCACATGTTTGGCAGTGCCCTTGAGGAATCTTTGTGAGAGCGCGTCGCTTATGGAAAAACGCCCAGTATCCACCCTCGGTTTCCGTTTCGGACCAGAACTGTATGAAACCATGCAGCACTCTTTCGTGAGACATTTTATTTTCCTCCTATGTCAGGATTGCTGAAAGAGGTCAGAGTGTAGCAGGTGTTCCGAATTAATCAAGAGAGCGGATTCGGGTATATAAAGGTGAGGTTTATTTGATATGATGGATGTATTATTTTTGTTTCTTTTTTCGATACATCCATCGTTGATTTTTTAATATTTCTTTTTCTTTTTTTGAGAGTTTTTCTGTTGCGTAAGAGAAGGTAATCGCTGGAAGGCCTAAAAGATGTTTTTTGAGAAATAGCAGAATTTCTTCAGGCCAGAGTTTGTACGCTTCGCGAAGCTGCCATCCGACGGCTTTTTGGACATAAGGATTTTTATCTTGGATAAGAGGTTCAATAAGTAAGAGGACAGTTTTTATAGAGGGGGCTTTCCGATTTTTGCTCGCATAGTAAATGGTTGATACCACACTCGCTCGTCGTTTCCAAGGATTTTTTGAACGGTTCCATTGTTTGAGAGTTGGTTCAACAAGATTTGGATATCTCTCATAAAGAAATGAATACAGGTAACACAAAGAGTCTGCATGTTCCCAATTTTCTACGCGTTCAATCCAATTCTTCAGATACTTCCAATGAACAGAAGTCAGTTCTTTTTTATGTCTTCGATAATAAAAAAGAGGAAGAGACAACACTTCATGAATGTGCGAACGATTCCAGGCAGAGTTCCATTCTTTCAGAATATCTTTCTTTTCTTTTTGATAAAACGAGAAACCTGCTTGCTCCCGTTTTTGCATGAGTGGAAGCCTCAAACCCAATACCTGTAAACGAGTCGTCTTTTCTCTAAACGCCTTATATGCAGGATCAGGAGTTACTAATTTCTTCAAAGAATTTTCCAATTCTGTAAGAGGATCGTCTTGACGACACATAAAAAATACAGCAAAAATTATTTTTCTTTTTTCAAAGCCGCCAAGAATTTCTTAAGCGGTTTTGTATTGAGAATATCTGCTTTGGTACACCATCCTTTACGAGCTTGAGCAATACCATAATCAAGATATTCAAGGTGTGTTGAATCATGTGCATCGGAACTTATGACGAGTTTTACGCCTTCACCGATGGCCTGACGGATGTAGTGTTCGTGAAGATCAAGTCTTGCTGAACCGTTGATTTCAAGAGCTACATGATATTCACGTGCAGCTTTGATGATCTGGTCCATATCTAGTTCATATCCTTCGCGTTTTGTGACCACTCGTCCGGTTGGATGAAAGAGAATGTTTACGAGAGGATGTTTAAGAGCACGGATAATTCTTTGAGTCATGTCTTTTTTGGTCATCTGTATATGACCGTGAACAGAAACAGAGACAATATCTAATGTCTTAAGCCGTGTGTCAGAAAGATCCAGTTTTCCATCTTTTAAAATTTCACATTCAGTAGATTTGAGGATCGTGAAGCCTTTTATTTTTTTATTAAGTACATCGATTTCTTCTGCTTGTTGTTTAAGTCGTTTTTCATCCAAACCTTGAGCAATGTGAAGCGAATGGGTATGGTCTGTGACTGCCATATAACTCAATCCATAAGCTTTGGCTGCATTTGCCATCTCCTCTATAGAACCTATCCCGTCTGACCAAGTGGTTTGGATTTGAAGATCGCCTTTGAGTGATCCGTATTCAATCAGATCAGGAAGTTGTTTTTTTGCGGCTTTCTCTATTTCATCTGATCCTACTCGTAACTCAGGGGCAATCCACTCAAGACCCAAGTGTTTATAAACCTGTTTTTCTGTGCGGCTGGTAATACGTACAGAACCCTTCCAAAGCCCATGTTTAGAGAGTTTCATTTTTTTATTGATCGCTCGCTCGCGTAAAAAAATATTATGCTCGCGTGAGCCAGTAAAATGTACGAGTGCTGCTCCATATTCCTCCGGTGGCAAAATGAGCAGATCACCTTGCAGACCATTGATGTATCGCACCATCAGTTTATTTGAACCCTCCTCCAAAACTTCATAGACTTGGGGGAGATTTTTAAAAGCTTTTATTAATACCTCAGGTTTAGAAGAAGTGGCTAGCAAATCGATATCACCAATGGTTTCTTTTCGGCGTCTGAGAGAGCCGGCAATATTCACATGTGTTGTGCCTTTCACTGTTTTTAGTTTCCCTATGAGTTCTTCTGCAAAGGGAAGGACGTCATGGATTAGTCGTCGTCCGGTATCTTGTTTGAGATACTGAATGCCTCGAACAATTATATCTTGGGTTTTTTTCCCCATGCCTGGGAGATCTGCGATTTTATTTGCTTTGGCTGCGCGTTCAAGATCACGAAGCGTTTTAACTCCAAGTTCTCTGTATAATTTCATGGCGGTTTTAGGACCAATGTTTTGGATGCGAGAAAGTGCCATCATGTCGAAAGGATATTTTTTCTTTAACTCGACATAGAAAGAAAGTTTGCCTGTGACAATGATCTCCTCTATTTTTTCGATCATGGATTTTCCTACTCCAGGAATTTGATCTAAATAGGTTGCTCCACATGTCTGATAAAGGTCACTCAGTTCCTGTTGAAGACTTGAAAGACTCTCTGCCGCCACTTCGTAGGCTTGAGGTTTAAACGCCACATCTTCGGCTCGCAGATAAAGCGCTATTTCTCGAAAGATTTCAATAATTTCTTTATTAGTGATTTTTTTAGGAGACATAGTTCTGTTAGTATAGCTCTTGCAACTAGAAACCGTGAATGTTACACTTTTGCTCGCAATTTAGTTGCGGAAATAGCTCAGTGGTAGAGCGTCTCCTTGCCAAGGAGAAGGTCGCGGGTTCGATACCCGTTTTCCGCTCCACAAACACACTCAACCCGCGTTGGGTGTTTTTGTTTGTGTTGAGCGAAGAAAAGAATGTCGAACGCGAGACCTTCTAGATCGGAAGGAGAACTTTTGGATTTTTACTGCCCACATACTGCCCAAAATTTCCGTTTGTGAGTTCTAATACGGCTACGGCGTCATGCAAGACACCCGGGGCAAGATGCGAATATCTCTCTGTCATTACAATACTCGAGTGGCCAAGCAATTGTTGGACATGGCGAATAGGAACTCCCCTCATGACTAAATGGGAAGCAAATGTGTGACGCAGAACGTGCCAACCAATTTTTTCGATTCCTGAACGTTTACACATGCGCCATAGTCCACAGACAGCTTGTCTTGGAGTAATGGGTTGTCCGTTTGCTTGGTCAAATACGAGCCCTCTTTTTTGACGAAAACGGTATAAGAGATCGTCGAGGTTCTTTGCTATGGGAATAATGCGAGACTGGTGATTTTTTGGGGTGGTGAGTTCGCCTCTGACGATCGATCGACGGACATGCAAAAGATGCTGTTCAAAGTCGATATCTTCCCATTGCAAGCCAAACAGTTCTCCCATGCGCATTCCGGTAAAAATGGCGACTGTGACCATTCTATTCCAGAAAGGTTCTCCTTGATCTAAAAGGATGTTTTTGTATTCTCCCTCGTTAAGGAATCGAATCTTTTTTGTAGGGACTTTTAGACGTTTCATGACGGGAATGTTTTCCAAGTCTCCCCATTCGACAGCACTATGGAGAATTTTTGAGATGACAGCTATTTGGTTATTGATTGTTTTTGGATGAAAACCATCGGCTTGCTGTGCACGTTTGAATTGTTCAATCGCGCGCGAGGTAATTTCTTTCAGTTTCATTTTTCCAAAGTATGGAGTGAGGTGCAGGCGCAGGATGGCCTCTTTGCTTTGTTGTTCTGAAAGTTTGTTATTTGTCAGGACGTATATCTTGAACCATTCATGGGTGAATTCAGAAAAAGTTCGTTCTTTCTGTTTTGCTTGTGTATCGTTGAGTGATTGTCCAGACAAGAGTGTTTGTACAAGAGTGTGCTCATAAGCCTCTGCTCCTCGACGTGAATTCTCTGGAGATTTTTTCCGATAACGGGTTCTGTTAAATCGAAAATCGATATACCAGAAACCATCAATTTTTCGTGCCGCCATAGTCATTCTCATTTATTGCTTCAACACAACAACTATTCAAATAGCTTTCGACATCGGTTTTCATAAAACGAAGACCGCTTCGAATCTTATAGAAACGAACCAACCGTTTTTCGATCATCCGATATACGCTATTTGGTGTGACTTTTAAGAAGTTTGCGACTTCTTTTACCGTCATCAACTCATTTATCTTCAGTTGTGTTGTGTCTGAAGCGTTCATGTATTTAGTTGTAAGGAGCAGTGTTCCGGGAGCGATCCAGAGATCGTTTGGGCACTGCTCATCTTACCTCTTATATTTCTTATTTTCCACGTAAATTAGAGGCTTTTAAGTTCGGGATATTTATCATCCATCAACTCATCCTGCTAAACATTCCATAAGCGTTTCTTGGAGTAGGAAAGTATCTTTTTTATTCATGCCTCTATTCATCTTTTGAAGCAGGCGTCGATAACGCTTTGTGGGTTTTCCTCTCCAATATTTGATTCGCATATCTTGTTCCCGATCGCTCAAATCATTGAAGAGATACTTGTTAAACATTCCAATGCGTCCTGTGTGCGTCTTTTGTTGGCTTTGATATGCCAGATGATGGCAAAGACGGCATCCGTAATATTTTCCTACGATGTACAAAACCCCAACACGACGTCTACAAGGCTTCTCATCTCGCATGAGCGGACAGACAAACCAATAACGTTTTCCTCCGAAGTAACAGGGAGTGCTTGTCATTTCAATTCTGTAGTCCAGATCGCTTCTTTCTCCATCAATGAAAGTGTGGGTGTATTGAAGGCGGAAATGCGGTTCATGACCATAAACACCTCCTACGATTCCAATACGGCTTTTATGACCGGACGAGCTATTTGTCCACGTAATTGTGTTGTTGTGATATTCACCATTCAAGTAATTGTGCTTTTTCAGAAAACTAATTTTGAGTGCACATGCTGCTTCGCAGATGTTTTTCGCCATAAGATCGAAATCAATAGGAGGTGGATCCCTGTTTATTCAAAGCGATATCAAGTAGTGGAATTGATAGCGACATGTTGCGACATGTATTTTTGATATTTTTCCCCCCTCTCTCTACTATTTTTATTTACTTTTATGAATTTAACCTGTCGCTACCTAGTGGGCATATCGAATTGGATTATTTACAAACGCGGATTCATCTTCTGTCTTTTTTATTCCGGTAATGACCCTCGTTTCCTTTTCATGAAGTATTCGTTTGGCATTGAGGTTCACCAGATCTCGATTCACATCCTTTATGTCTTTGAAAAAGTTTTCGTTTGATTTTGGTTGTCTTCCGTTTGTGTAACACCAGTCTTTATAAAATCCATACATGACGGCTTTGACTTCAAAATCATCCAATTGATTTCCTGTGACAGTGTAATTCTCTGTGAGAAACATCATGACGCTTGATTGTTCTTCAGAAAATTTTTGTTTGGTTTCTTTTATAGACTTTGGGATCTTGAATTTGTATTTGTTCGCAATGATGCGCTTTGCCCCTTCCAATGCCCATCCGAAAATTCCTCCAATTTCTGATAAAAGAGTTTTCGTTAGTTCTGGATCACGTTCAGAGTCTTTGAAATATCTGTTGAATGGAATGACAAAAACCCGTTCATTTATCGCTGAATCTGTTGAGTCAAATACAGGAATTTGATTTGTTGCGAAAAGGAATTTGATTGCAGGTGTCATTTCTACGGGGGCTTGATATTTGCGTTCAATAGTCATTCGATCACCAGCAACCATTCCTTTAAAGATATCTGAACGAATATGTTTTGATTCTTCTTCTGAAGCGATATTTAGTTTTTTTCCCATTAAATTAGCAGCAGCAAATCGATTAGTTGTTAGTGTCTGGATTGTCATGTTGCTGATGTACTGTTCACCAATCAATTGACGTAAAACGTTTAGCAACACTGATTTGCCATTTCTTCCAGATCCTAGAAAAAAGAAAGTGGCGTGCGCGCTAATCGAGCCTGTGAGACAGTAACCGAACAAGTCTTGAACGAAGTCTATAAGTTCTTCGTCAGGTGTAATTCCATCGTTGAGAACGAGGATTTCATTCAAAAAGGTTTTAAATCTTGGACAGTTTGGTATCTCATGTATAACTGAAGATGGAACATTTATAGAAAAAAATGAATGGATATTTGGAGATGTTTGTAGAAGTTCAAATTTTTCTAAGTCTAATATCTTCCCATCGTTAAAGGATATGAGGGAGTTGCAGGTATTTTCGCAACATCGTTTATGATCTAGCCTGAGTGCTTCAAGGAGTCCGTTTACTCGATTTGCCGTGATGTTTAGGTCAAGAGGCAGAAGACCAGCTTTTTTTTCTTTGGTTAAAAAATTCCAGATGCGTTGTCGTATATTTTCGTCCAGAAGAATTTTATATACATTTTTTTCCCAAAGATAAAAACACGCTTGATTTTGCACATAGAGTGCCTGGTCACTGAAGGGGAGTGGTTGCGAATTACTAAACCGATAGATAAGTTCGTCGTCTGGAATGGCCATATCATTATGTGATTAAGTTCTATAACGTGTAAGACGATTATTGCCTTTTGCACGTTTATAGATTGATTCGAACGTTGCTCGTAATTCTTTTTCTGGCAATGGGGGTTTGTTATTTCGTTGATTCCATTCTTTTAATCCGCCCCATCCAATAATATTCCAGAAAATAGGAGGCAAAACGGAGAATATTTTTCCACACACACTTGCCGCTGTTTTATTTCGTATTCCATCAGGAACGGTTTCTAATCCCATTTTCCAAAGCTGTTCTTTATTCGTTGTTTCAATCTCACAAAGCCATTCAGGAGTTTCTGTGATCTCCGATGGATCATTTATCGCTTCATATGATTTAAAGGTTTTATCGTGAATTGAAGGCGGAGCAACGATATAACCTCCATTGCCTTTAATCTCGATTCCAGGCAGATAATCAATATTCGGTGCGGGTCTGGAAAAATTCCAGGCATAATAATAATGCCAACCTCCACCTCCAGTCTTCACAATGTATGTGGGAGGCAGATGAAGCTTTTTCATCGATTCATCACCTCCATTTCGCGGATCAATATCAATCACAATCAATTTGCTTGTCATTCCTGTAATGATGGCGATGTTTGATATAGGGGAGTATTCCCACCATTTTTTTATCAGATCTTCATCAACCATTTCTGTTTGGAAACACTGCCAACTTCCTTTCTCTATTTGTTTGAATTCATCAAATTTTTTATGGCCAGTATGTATAAGGGCATTTCCATCAGGTCTTTTTGATTTATATCCAAGAGGGAAAACATTCCAGCCGAGTTTGATATATTCCAGTGCTTGTGTTAAATTTTGGTTATCAGACATATTTCTTAGTTAGAGCAGATGTGACGGTAATCACGTCTGTTTTTTTATTATCTTTTTGATCTTTGTTCGGACCATCTCGTGATCTAGGCATATTTTTATTCGTTTTGATTAGTTGGGGTGATCAAAGACACTCCTTATTCCAAGCAGAAAAAATTCAGCTTGCTTTTTTGCAAAATCGAAATCTATCGATTCGTTTGTTGCCTCAAACCAAAGCTGTTGAAATTCTTCGATTGCTTGGTCAGGAAGGTTCATAGTGTGGTACCAGAGGAAGCGTGAAGTCTGAGTTTCAATTCTTTGATTGCTGAAAAATAAGCTTTGGCGTTGATCAGAAGGGTATCGTTCCAGAAACGCTGTTCATCTGCTTTCATCCAATCTTCAAGTTGAAAAACAAAAGCCACCCGTCGATGATCGATAGGTTCTAATCTTTCTAAGATTCCACCTTTTGCAAGCCAGCAAGCGCTTACGCCAAGGTCACTGTTTTTCACGATTTCATTTTTCATAACAAAAACCGATTCTAGTAAAACATAGAACCGGTTTAAGTCGTCTAACCGACGTCTAACCGACGTTACGGTTTTTTTCTAATTGTTTTTTTTCGTCTTTTATCTAACTCTTTTTCACATTCTTTCTTGGCACAAGTTATTTGTCTTCGTCCTCCAGTTTTTGTTTTTATTATTGGTTTTTTACAAATAAGACAGTTGATTCCTATTTTCCACCCCCTTGTTTGATAATAATCTTTTATGGTGACGAGTTGATTCTCAAATGATTTTAATAACCAAAGAAGTCTTCTTGCTATTCGATAGTAATCTTCACAAAAACGCGCCAGACCCTTTTGTTTTTTGATCCAGCTAATAGATATTAGTTCTCTATAACATTCCCAAATTTCTATATTTGGATCAATATCGAACCCTGTGTAAATAAAAGGTTCGATAAGTTTGCGTAATTCGATTTTAGAAATTTTGTGTTTTATAAGAAGCTGTTCAACCTCTTCAATTTTATAAGATTCCTGCCATCTTTCCATTGAAGATTCAAAATCTACCGGGTCGAGAGAATCCGCATTCTTTTCAAACCATCCGATTTTTTTGCGAACCGTATTAAACCAAAGATCTTCAGCATCATAAAAAAGAGATATCATTCGATGATGATTTACGATCGTCTCGTTAATTCCTCCATTTCTTTTATCGAAATATGTTTTTGTGACTCTAACCGTTTTTTCCCATTCTTTGGCATTTTTTAATAACGCAGCACCGCTTATGTTCAAGTGCCATGATTGTAGGGCATATGTAACTGCAAAAATTTGTTCTGGCGAATAAAAAAGTTCTACAGATTTTCCTAAATCTTTTTTGTGTTTTGCTGAATTAATTTCTATATCTCGATATTTTTTCCATGGAACAAATACTGTTAAAGCAGGTTGAAAAGACCGACAGGTTTCTCTATTTTTTTTTCTGAAAATCTTTTTTTGTCGATATCCTTTTGCATCAAATCCAAAGTAATTAAAATGCTCACCTTCTATCGAAGTTCCGATGCCTCCAAACATGTAGATGAGTTGTCCTGCTGAGTTTTTTTGTCTAATTATAGGTCTATAAATCCCTATAGCAGGGACGACGATATTTTTTTCATCGAAAAATTCTAAATCTTCTTTTTTTATCTTGACGTCACGATCTGTGCAGTAAGTAATAAATTTTGAAACAGTCATTAAATTTTCTGGTCTATATGGTGGAATTAGTGCTCTTGGTTTTTTGAGCATATTTCATTGTTCATAATCATAATATTTTAAGCATACAGACCTATTAAACAAATTTCCAGTAAAAAATTGGTTTTATATTCAGGTTTTTTGTATACTAGCTTTTGTCTAAGCTCAACCTAATTTAGGGGCTTTTTGCTTTTTTCTGGATAGCGCGCCGTGAGCGGCATCCAGTTAAAACAATCTTTGCACTATCCAGTGCTTAGGTTGGGCTTAGACACCACTGGGTGTCGCTTTTTGTTTTAATGACAAATTATATGAAAAAATGTCCATATTGTGCGGAAGAAATTCAGAATGAAGCTATAAAGTGCAGACATTGTGGCGGTGAGATTTTTGCATCAGACAGCGTTTCCGTGAAAGGGGATAGCTCAATGGGTTCTAATAAAGAGAATGATAAAAAAATACAATTTCCTATTTTGAAGTTCATTATCATTCTCTTCACCTGGTATGTATCTGTACCAGTTATTGTTTTATGGTATATCTGGAAAAGAACAACCTGGTCAAAGTGGAAAAAGTTGACTATCTCGATCGCATTCGGATTTTTAGCAGTTGTTTTGCTAATCATTGTATTTTATAAACCTCCGAGACCCATCTTGGTCATTACTGATCCTTCTGAATACAACTGGTTCAAAACTGATCCTACTGAATACAAGATGGTTGAATCATCAACTTCAACTACAACGATATCCGGTACCTACTATCCCGATGACGCGAAATTTGAAGCGACAAGCGGAACAGGAACAGTATATCTGAAAACAGATGGCACTTTCATTTTTGAAGGTGACTTAGTGGGAGGTGAAAATACTTTTACTTTCCAGCTTTCCAATGAGACAGGAAAAGATGTAGCAATGGTCAAAATTATAAAACAATTAACAGAAGAGGAGGAATCTCAAAGAGAGATAATGTTTGAAGAACAGAAGAAAATGGAAGAAGAGAAAAAAGCAAAAGAATTAGGTGAGCAAAAAGCCTGGGAACAATCTAAAGCCGGTCAAATCTGTAAAGCACATCCTGAATGGTCAAAAAATGATTGTGAAAGATTAGCAAATAATGAGATTTGGATCGGCATGTCAGTCAATATGTTGAAATACAGAAGAGGATTGCCAAACTCAGCTAATCCTTCAAATTATGGTTCTGGAACCCAATGGCAATGGTGTTGGTATAACTATACCCCTTCCTGTTTTTACGGTGGTGATGATGAGATAGTCGAAAGTTATAATTAACAGAATTTAGTATGAAAAAATGTCCATTATGTGCCGAAGAAATTCAAGACGAAGCGATTCGATGTAAATACTGTCGAGAAGATATCGGACTTAATCAAGTGGAAAGAGGTGACCACACGAAATGGAAACCAATAAGAGATCTACTGTTTAGTGATTCCGCAAGTTGGTTGATCAAACATGAAGATAATAAAACACTACACGTTTTATATCACAAAGAAGCTCAGAAAGCTGGATGCGGAACAAGTTGTTGTCTTGGTATATTTTTCCTGCCTTTGGGTATTATTTATGCTTTGCTAGGAGGAACAAATGCTATATCTGACACGATATCCATAAACAAAGAGTCGGACGGAAAATTCACCATTATCGGAAATCCTCGCAGGGCAATGCAAGCATATAACATTCTTTCTCGTGATTCTGTCGTTCGGGAATTGCTCATTGAAAATGATGTAATTAAGAAAGCGCGACGGGCTGAATGGATTTCAATTGTTGTTGTCATTGTTTCGTTGATTTTTATTGGAGCAATTTTTGGTCTAGGTGGAGGGTAAAAAATAGACATTACCTGTTTGGAATATGACCGACTTGTTTTTCTATCTGTTTCTGTTTTCTTTTTTGGCTTTGTCTATCGGTTTGATTAAACCGAAACTTTTTCAAATCATTTTCAAGAAGGAGATTTCAAGAAAAAATATTGTTAAAATTTTTGGATCAAGTGTGCTTTTGTTCTTTGTTCTGATCGGTTTTACAGCACCAACCATTCCTGAGATAGAAGAA
Source organism: Candidatus Uhrbacteria bacterium GW2011_GWF2_39_13 (assembly GCA_000993535.1). Lineage (GTDB taxonomy): Bacteria > Patescibacteriota > Patescibacteriia > UBA9934 > GWF2-40-263 > UBA12478. The sequence continues at coordinate 26,292 of LBWG01000012.1, forward strand.
GGTAATCCTGAAATCCTCAGCAAAGAATCTGATGTTTACGATGAAATAAATGAGAAACCGATTAATAACCAGAATAATGATCAAGTTGTCGATTCGGTTACACCGTTTTTGCTTACAACCAATATAGAAGAATCGGTTGATACCACAACCGACAACCAAGAAGTTACAGGATCAGAAACAGGGGACAAAGTTAATCAAACAGAATTATACAAAGTACAGTTAGTCGTTGATGGTGACACGATAAAAATTTCTTACCAAGGTGAATCGAGATATGTCAGGTTAATTGGTATAGACACACCTGAAACAGTTCATCCAACAAAACCGGTTGAGTGTTTCGGTATAGAGGCATCAAACTTTGCGCATGTGATGTTGGAAGGAAAAGAAGTTATTTTAGAATCAGATGAAAGCCAAGGAGATGTCGATCAATATGGGCGACTGCTTCGCTATATTTTCCTAAGTGACGGAACAGATTTTAATTTAACGATGATCGAGGAAGGTTATGCCTATGAATACACTTACTCGACTACATACCGGTATCAAAAGGAATATAAGAAGGCTCAGGAAGAGGCACAGGTCGCTAAACGCGGTTTATGGGCAGATGGAGCGTGTCAGGATACCCAACAAGAGAATGTTAATACTTCAAATGACACCGGAAACACATCCGATACTTCGACACAAACATCCGATTTATCTCCTGCAACAAGTTGTGAGTGTTCGTCAGATAGTTACAACTGTTCCAACTTTTCAACCCACGCAGATGCACAAGTAGTTTATGAATGTTGTCTGACTCAGATTGGTTATGACATACACAAACTCGATGGTGATGACGATGGTCAGGCATGCGAGAGTTTGCCATAATATTTATGGGAAGTTCCAAGTTACTTGTCGAATGAATCTAAAACGGTAACGACAGTACCCACGGTATTTTTGGAACAAAGAACCTCCTCAAGCGGGAGGTTTTCCATTATTCAATTTTGGGATGTAAAAAACTTGCTTCATGTTTTGTATATACTTGCACGTTGATTTCATCTGGAAATTCTGTGACATCTTTTGGAGAGACCACGGCAACAAAAAGCTGGAGATTTTTACTATCATGTTGAAGTGGAAAGACATCGGCGTAGCGCAAACTCTGTCCAATATGAAACCACTTGATTGCGTTTGCCTTGTCTCCGATACCTTCTTCTGAGCCATCACCGATCCAAAAATGTAATTCAAGAACTCGCCCTTCCAACGCGTCGGGTAAGTGAGAGTCTCTAATGAGATCAATGTCTGTATCGCGTTTCTTTCTAGTTTCTTGAGGAAATCGTTCAAATATGAATGGTTTCAGTTTCAAAAAACAGCGGGCTGGTGAGAGTTCATAAAGAGGTAAGTTCGGTGTGAGTTTTCCGATTGTTTCGTCGATCTTTTTTCCATCCTTGTCGTAACATGAAAATGCTATATTTCCGCTTTCATGATAGGTGTAGTGCATTTCATGAACATTTTGAAGAAGTGTTTTCGGTTTTTCTGATAGGGCACTTTCATAAATTGTTGCCTCAACCACGTTCTTGGGTAACTTCAAACAGATGGAGTTGTCTCCCGGCTTACTCTTGTGAAATATAGTTAGAATTTTTCTTTGAATACCGTCGCTATCATGAACGAGTAGTCGTGTCGTTTGTTCTTTTGCCATATTCGACATTTTGTATCCTTTTTTCCTTTTTTACAAAAACTTATGGTTATAAAACAAACCCAAAAGGAATACGGAAAGAATAAAGATATTTTTTTTAAAAGTCATATGTAGAAAAAAGGGCAGTCTAGATTGTACCGTTTGAATCCATGGTGGCAATTATCATTTACTTCTTGTCTAAATGTTTAAATTTGAACGAGTTGAGTTAAAAGTAAAGTATTAAAAACTCTCAGTATCTGCTGAGAGTTTTTAACTATCCTTTTTTAAGGAGTATAAGGCGGCATGGTCTGTACTTTGAATGAGTCGTTTTCTGATTTGGTAATAGTAAACGAGAAGACGTTTTGAGATGTTTTCTCGGTAGAGGAATCATCTGGAGTACTTATGCGAAATTCCGTTCCATCTGCATTGGAGAACCAGACGTTGGCAATGTAGGTGCCGTCCTTTTGTTCCATCTCTAGATTTTTGATTTCCAAACAGTTTAATCCATTTCGTTCACAGCCATTTTTCCAAAGTTCCGCATAATCATTTTTATCAACAGTTGGATTCCATTCCCGTAATTGATCGTAATTTGATCCATAATAGAGAGAAGCTTCCTCGTATTGTTTGTCATGGAGTTTGGAAAGAAACGCGATGAGAGCACTTTGTGCATTATCGATGTTTGCTTGATCTGGATTTTCAAAATTGTCAGAATTTGAGCTTATACTTGCAAGAACTTGAGTCATGATTGGATTAATACTCGGCACAACATCTATTGGAAACTGATTTCGGTACTTTATTTCATAAAGTTTTTTGTTTGTAACTATCACACCACTGAGTATCTGTCCGTAAATAGGTTTATTCTGTTCACCACTATCTATTTGTGTGTAGTTACTAATCAAATAAGCATCGTTGCCGTCAATCTGTACGAGAGGTTTGATGCCAGGGGCATTGTTGTTTCCGATAGGCTGTGAAGCGATCCATGCTTGGGTTGAAGCAAAAGATGTTGGCGTAACATAGACAGAAAATCCATCAGGCAGATCTTCTGGATTATGTACTTCTTCAAAATTAACGATATTTTTGCCTGAAGTAATCTCAGAAAAATTTTCTGGGTAATTAAGAAAAAATCCAAGTTCCTCATTCTTATAAGATAAGAAACGTACCCCCGTATTTGGATCAGTGGGTTTTATATTTTTGGTAAAAAAGAATGTCAGCGTGACACCGATAACGACACCTATGGTGAGAAAAATGAGAAAGGAAAAGTATTTCATATTTTTTCGTGTTCAATAAAGAAACAAAACACCTTTTAGTATGATAGTATTTATTTTTGTAAAAAAACGGCACACATAGTGTACCGCCTAAAGAACTGTAGAGCTAGTTGATCTGATAGACCGTAAATCCATAGGAAGGACTGTATGCCATGGATTTGAGCATGCTATCCATAGACATATTGTGTACACCAACACTTTTCATATTGCTGCAGGTAACCCAATTGGCATCGAGCCAATTGCATCCTGCTGAGGAAGAGTCTTGACTGCATGAACTTGTGTTTGAGCAATTTTGGCTTGTGTTGTAATCAACTTGCACGAACGTGGTGTGCGGAGTAAGTCCGGAATCGTCACATTTATTGCTACCGAAGTCTCCATACATCTGCATGATATCGCCACGACGTGCTGTTTCCCAATCGCTTTTGAAACGAGAGTAAGACATAACCACCACAACGACATCGCCTGTGGTTGCAGAGCTTCCTCCATTTCGAACAGAAAGGGACCAGTCGCCTACAATACCTGAAAACTGACTAGAGACGGTGCCAGCAGTTGTGCTGCTAGAAGTAACCGAGTAGCTGGAAGAACCTTTGGTTATCGTAGCTTTGACCAATGTGTCCTTAGAGCCTGTCTAAAATCTTTTCATAAGCAAAACAAGAAAAGCTAGGGTAACCATCTGAAGACTGGTGGAAAGTTTCCGTTCACAGTTTTTCCAGAGA
>LBWG01000013.1 GCA_000993535.1 Candidatus Uhrbacteria bacterium GW2011_GWF2_39_13
TGTAAGAGAGGTTCCATAGTGAAAGAAAGGTTAAAGGAAAGAAAAAGCACTACCCAAACGGTAATGCTTTTTCTTTCCTTTAACCAGAGTGTCCCCAGCAAATTTACGCTTGATCCAGGACTTCCTCACTTGGTGCATAGCTTTGTCGAAATCTGCATCCAATTGAGAAAGTCCTAATTCGGACGAAAAATCCATCAGTTTTTTATCCATTTTTTTTGAAAAAATAAAAAGCAACACTTGCTCCAATCCAATCATTTAGAAAATCTTTCATCGTATCGCCCAGTGATGGTTGGGATTTTGGAAAGTTGTACCAAATGTTTATAGTATTATCCAAGATATATTCATGAAATTCCCAGGTAATACCAATAAGCATGGCAAAGCCTATCACAAAGGTATAGTGATACCAGACAGGAGAATGTTTAGTGTGATAGCTTGTGGATACTACTTTGTGTATCGCTAAACCAAATAAAGCCATCGCAAAGCCCCCCAGGATGTGCATAGGCGAATCTATTTGAGGAATACGATATCCTCCCGTCGAAAGAAGAATTCCATGGATGACGAGCACTCCAGTTGTAAATAAAAAAGCTTGTTTAAATGAGTTCATAAAGTTAGTGTATTATAAAGGAAACTTATGCTTATTCCTATGAATGTGAATGTATGAGGACAAAACCTGATTTATTTTTTAGAGAACAACAAGAAGTATCTTCCGAATATGCTCGTTTGGATGAATATCGTTCTTTTTATCAATTATCAGGCGATCCGATACTTACTTTAGCAGATTTTAGACGTTATCAAGAAAGCCAAGAGCGAATTCAAAAGGAGATTCCAGCTTTTATTATTCAGGGTTTAAAACACGGAGATCTTTCCGCACGTTTAGGAATGATTGAGGTTTTAGCTCAAGTTCCAGAAGATCAACAAGAAGAGATAAAGAAAAAAGTAATTCCAATAATTTTAGAAGCTTTGCAATTGGAGATTTCAGAAGAACAATCCGAATTTTTATTATATAGAGCATTGAAGTTGATACCACGAATTCCTGCAGAGCAACGAGCCTGTTTGATACAACAAGCTTTTCAACATAAGGATCCAGGTATTCGTTTTTATGCCGCTCAATATATCAAAGAAATTCCAGCAGAGGATCGAGTTTATTTAGTTCATCGAGCTCTTCAAGATACTTATGGTCCTCTTTTTTCTTTTGCTGCAGAGTTGATTGAGATCATGCCAGAATCCGAAAGGGAATCACTTCAGACTGAGCTTTCTAGACGTATTAAAGAAATTTTTCAAATGGAAGATTCTTTTTTTCATTACAGAGCTGCTTGTTTGATTGATAAAGTCTCAAGAGAGGATCAAAAGGAATTATGGGATTTAGCTCTCAAAGATAAAAATTCTGAAGTTCGAAGCATGGCTAAACGTTTAATCGATCCAGATTCAGAGATTATTACGCAGAAGGTAGATTCAAATTATGACACAAGATTTAATATTCAACAGCGTATAAGAATAGCTTCAGAATCAAAACGATCCCAATTGATTGAAAAAGCTCTGAAAGATAAAAATTCTAGTATTCGTTTTCTTGCCATAGATCTTCTCGATCTGGTTCCAATATTAGATCGAACAGAATTAGTTGAACGAGCTTTAGAAGATGAAGATTTAATTGTTTTTCATACTGCTGCGATTTTTATTGAAAAAGTTTTAGAGAAGGAACAAGTGCGTCTTAAACTTAAGCTTTTTCAACGATTAAAAACAGAATTGCAAAGTGGAAGTTTAGATTGTTTTTTTATTTTAGGAATGATTGAATTGATTGATGATACCAAACAACGGGTAGAACTAATTAAATCTAATCCTGTATTAGAACAAGAATTAAAAATGCTTGCTAAGACCACTCCGCTCTATACAGATGTCCAAGATCCATTTTTTCACAAACGTTTTTTAAAAACAGGTTCAGGAACAACTCTCCTGGATAAAGTTCCTGGAACAAAACGATCTCTGCGAGAACGAATTATTATTCGCCATATTGATGTGGGACCGTATCAAGAATGGGAACGAACATATAGAGATGTAGAATTTTGGAAAAAACAAGGGTTCGAGTATGTTCCTGTTGAACCAATCGTGAAGGCGGTTCTTAATCCAAGAACATATCGAGTCGATGTTGCAACACGTATTTTAATAGGTCCTTCTGTAAGAACATGGAACTTTCAAAGTGAGTTTTATACAGAAATGATTAATGATCAGGTAAAAAAAATAGAAAAAGCTCTAGAGACATTAGGTGTTTCTCATGGTCACCTTCATAAGGGTAATTTTGTTGTTTATTTTGATCGCAATGAAGAAGGTGAACCTATTTTAGAGAATCCCCCTCGAGTATATGCGATTGATTTTGATCAAGCTGTATCTTTTGAAAGATAGTTCTTATTTATAAACAAAATCACCGACATATCTGCCGGTGATTTTGTTTATTCGATTTCTTCTGTTTTTTCTTCGTCTTCATCTTCAAACCATGTTCCTTCATCCATTGCTTGATCACCAGGAGCTTCCTGAGATGCTGCTGGTTTTAAAATGGCGAGGATTTGATCTAATTTTTTGTTGATGGCTGCAAGATCTGGTTTGAGGTCGCCTCCAGATGGACGCTTGTCAAAAGATCTTGGAGTTGATTGATAAGCAGGTTTTCGATCGAAACGCTTTTCTTCGAATCCACCTCCGCCGCCTTCTGCACGAAAACAATCATTGCATAGAACAGGCTTGCTTCCGTTTGGTTTAAATGGAACGGTACAGGCATTTCCACATTCATTACAGCGAGCGCTGAAGGAAGGCTTAGAGCCTCCACCAAATCCGCCTCCACCTCCACCACGATATCCTCCACCTCCACCAGATCTACCGCCTCCACCACGATATCCTCCACCGCCTCCACCTGCGTAACCGCCTCCACCAAAACCTCTACCACCACCGCCTCCACCATGATTAAAATTATTCATATATTGTATAAATTTGTGACGTTAATCGCTGAAGACTACGTTATAAAATGCTTCTTGTCAAGGAAATAAAGTTAAATCCTTATTTTTCAAGCTTAGATCGAATATCTTCAATCTGTTCCTGGTCATTTAACCATTGTTTTTCTAGATCAGAGAGTTGTTCGGTTAATTCCTCAAGCCGTTGTGATTTGGATGGGGCATACTCTGTTGGGTATTCAAAAAAGTATGCGAGAATAGCACTTTTTTCTTTATCGATCTCTTTCATCTTTTTGTCGATTTTTTCTTGAGAACGTTGGTACTCTTTAATGCGTACATAATATTCACCTCGTTGCATGGTCGATAGCAAGGTTTTGTTTTCTTGTTTGTTTTCGTCTAGAACCGTTTCTTCTTGCATAAGAACCCCCAAATTCTCGACGTAATCTTCGTACGAACCCATATAACGTCGCAGAGTTCCTCCTCGAATTTCAAAGACCTTATCCACCAACGTGTTCACAAAGGTTCGAGAGTGAGAAATGATCACCACTGTTCCTTTGTAAGCTTTGAGGGCAAGTGCCAGAGCTTCTGTTGTTTCGACGTCTAAGTGGTTTGTTGGCTCGTCAAGCAGTAGAACATTGTGTTCATGCAAAAGAATGCCACCAAGACAAAGACGTGCGCGTTCACCTCCGCTTAAGACGTTTGTTGGTTTATCTAAGTCATCATTTCGAAACAAAAAGTTTCCTGCCATCATGAGTATTCTTTCACCTGAGGCTTCAGAAGGAGCCATGCGCGTTAAATACTGCAAGACCGTTTCTTTTTGGATAAGCGTATTTTCTGTTTTTTGATCGTAATAACCGATGTTGGCTTTGTGCCACCATTTTACAGATCCATTTAAAGCAGGAATACGTCCGGCAAGTGTTTTAAGCAATGTTGATTTTCCACGACCGTTTTCACCGGCAATCACCACTTTTTCTCCTCGCATGATTTCACAATCAATATGATCTGCCACAACCAGTTTGTCGTACCCAATACTCAAGTCTTGTACACGTACAGCAGAACCCGCAATCACTTCAGGGGAAGGAATAGTAATATGTGTCGTTGCCAGTTTTGGATCAATGTTGCTAATTCTTTTTCTTAATTTTTCAATGTGTTTTATTTTACTTTGAGCACGTGTGGCTAAACTAGCTTTATAGCGGAAACGATCAACAAAGGTTTGTTGGTGAGCGATTTGGCGAGAGACTTTTTTATTTGTTTTTAATTCGTACTCTTGCTGTTCTTGTTTAAAATTTAGATAATCTTCCACGGTTCCTTTGTAGCTGGTTAATCGTCCTCGTTCAATTTCAAACGTGTGATGACAGGTGTTTTGCAAGAAGGTCCGATCATGAGCAGCAATAATAAAAGCCCCTTTATATGTTTGTAAAAACTGTTCTAACAAGAGAAGAGTTTGTAGATCCAGATAGTTAACAGGTTCATCTAAAAGCAAGAGATTTGGGTCTTGCAATAACATGGCGACAAGTTTAACCCGCATTTGGTATCCGCCGGATAAATGAGCGGGAGGTTTTTCTAGGTGCTCAGTGTGTAACCCAAATTGGGAAGATTCTTTACGAATTTCCCATTCGGGTTTGTGACATTTACTTTCAAGATGTTCAAGGGTCTTTTTTTCTGAAGGGAGAATTTCATGTTGTTCTACCACACCAATGTGCGTTTGCGGATAAAAGAGTACTTCACCAAAATCTGTCTGTTCAACGCCAGTCAGAATTTTTAAGAGAGTTGATTTTCCTGCTCCATTTCGACCAATAAGTGCAATCTTTTGTTTTTCTGTAATCAAAAAAGAAAGGTCATCCAACACAACCTGGAGACCATAAGTTTTTTGTAAATTTTTTCCTTCAACAAGAGGATGAGGCATAAATATTCCGATTATAAACGTTTATTAACCAATAATAAATAGAAAGAAAAATCCCTATCAACCTTTTTGGTCGATAGGGATAGATGATTGATGAGACTCAGGAAATGATCCCGAGCTCACGAAGATTGAAACTTTTGGCTTCAAACGGTTCGAAAATGCGTTCTCTCGTCATGACCCCGGTCCCTTCATCGAAAGTGCACTTGAAGAGTTCGAGTCTTTCCCACTCACACACCTTCTGGAGGTTCACCCACAAACTCCACTTTCCGTCCGGTGTTTCCAGACCGAAGACCAACAGAGGAGGTGTTTGCTGCAACTTATCGTCGTCTAGGTCCAGTGCCAACCATGGACGTAACTCTCCTACATGAACAAACCTGTTTTTCCCCCACACAACGACCACTTCAGTACCTTCATGGTTTTGTGTGTTGTAAGCGAGTTGTCCATCAACGATTACCGGATAGCCGATATGATCGGCTTCAGCAATCAATTCTATTCCTCCGATCGACGAGGCATGGAACAGTCTTGTTCGGTTTGAGAGATTCGAGTTTTTTTCATCAGCAATGGGAACTAGGAAAACTACACCATTATCCCAGGGAAGAGCTTTTCCTATGCCATAATCGGCAGGGCCCTCGGCAACTTCTTGAGTTCCCCATACGAACACTTCAGTATGCTTCTCCACAATTGAGCACGCGGTGTAACACGGTTTTTCCTCGATGTTAACGAGGTTACGCACGTATTCGTAATGAATACCCTCTTGAGTTCCCCACACAACGAACTCTTCGTTACGCTCATAATTATCGTCCGGATCGCGCAAGGCGAAACCCATACGAACGCGGTAACAGGGTTTGTTGTCGATCTCTTGGAAGTGCACGATTTCAGGGTAATGTTGCCCTCGTTCACCACCCCAGACCACGCAGACCTCTGTCTGTTCTTTGGAATATTCAACCCAACAAGGTCGACCACCGATCATGAGAACATTTCCGATCTTGAAGCCTTCTGCTGCCTGGAATTCCTGCTTCCCCCACACTAGGCAGGTTTTGCTGTAATTCACGTAGAGAAATTTTCCCGAGATCCATTCGATTTTTTCAGGTATATCTCGACTTGTGAATGTTGCAAAAGTCATAATTTGAAGCACTGTATCGCAACGACGTTCCGGATCATCAAGAGCTTCCCAGATCTCAGACTCCAGTTTTTTGGGAAATGCGAAATTAGGAACTTGCAGAGCGAGTGTTATGAATTCATTTGCGAAATTCACTAAAGCCTCCTCACGTGGTTACTGGAATTGCTAACAATATGTCATTGATATGACCGAGGAACATATACAAAAAGACCTCTTTTGTCAATAGAAATGTGATATGATGTCTCCATAACTGTTTTTAAACCAAATTTCTTATGACATTAAAATCTAAATGGATTTTTTTACCTCTCGTTCTTTTTTTTCTTTTTATTGTGTTAGTGGCTCTTTCGCCTTTTGCTGTGGTTGCTTCTGGAAGTCGGGGGGTTGTGACTCGTTTTGGAGCCGTGAGTGATACAATTCTTACAGAAGGGTTCCATCTTATTAATCCGTTAGATTCCGTTCATCAAATGGATGTACGTACAAGATTATTGGAAACAGATGCTGATAGTGCTAGCAAAGATCTTCAAAGCGTTAATACAACCGTGGCTTTGAACTATCACGTGAATCCTTTGGAAGTGAATCGACTTTTCCAAGAAGTAGGGGATGATTTTGAATACTCCATTATTTCTCCCGCGATTCAGGAATCCGTCAAAGCTGCCACAGCAAAATTTACGGCTGAGGAATTAATTACTAAACGTAGTGACGTGAATGATGTGATTTGGGCCAATATCGAACAGCGTTTAGAAGGTAATCATATTATTCTTGATGATCTGTCTATTGTGAATTTCAGTTTTAGCGATGAATTTAATGCGGCTATTGAATCAAAACAGACAGCAGAACAAAACGCGTTAAGAGCGGCAAATGATCTCAGACGTATTGAACTAGAGGCCCAACAAACGATTGTTCAAGCTCAAGCAGAAGCAGAATCTATTCGTATTCAGTCAGAAGCGCTTAAGTCTCAGCCAGAACTTATTCAACTTGAAGCCGTTCGAAAATGGGATGGTGTTTTGCCTTACTATATCGGTTCCGGCAATCTCCCATTTTTAAACATCAATACACAATAATTTTAGAAAATACTTAAAGCTTGCATAAGACAGATATAAAAAAAATCGACCATCGGATTTTCGTTCGATGGTCGATTTTTTATCTGTCGTGTAGAGAATGTCTTATTTTTTCTTTGCGCTCTTTTTTGGTTTTTTTGTTTCTTTGCGCATGGATGTTCCTTTTGCCATAAGTAAGATAAAAATTATTTTTTAAATTATAACATGAAAATAAAAAGCCTTATCCACTAACGAATAGATTGATATCCATTTTTTATTCCATCTTTTGATAAAACGATTTGCCATAGTTGGTTGCGACGCGTACGAAAGGTGGCAGCACAAGAGAGAAGATAAAAGCGCCACATTCTATAAAAATGATTATCATAAGCATGCTTGATTTCACTCCATTTTTTTTCAAAGTGTTCATACCAAGCAAGCAAAGTTTTATCGTAGTCTGTTCCAAAATTATGCCAATCCTCCATCACAAAACGTCTTTCAATAGACGCACCAATTTGAGCAACGGATGGAAGCATAGAGTTAGGAAAGATGTATTTATCAATCCATGGATCCGTTGATTTCACTGACCGGTTGCATCCAATGGTGTGCAACAAAAAGATTCCTTCTTTTGATAATAAACGATGGATGACATTCATATAGGTTTGATAATTTTTGTACCCAACATGTTCAAACATTCCTAGTGAAACAACACGATCAAACGAACCTGTGACCTCACGATAATCTTGAAAACGTAATTCAATAGGAAGACCTTTTGTATTCTCACGACCAAACTCAATTTGTTGTTTAGAAACGGTAATTCCCAAAACTTCTGCTCCATATTTTTCTGCAGCGAATTTGGCAAAACTTCCCCAACCACATCCGATATCAAGAACGCGCATTCCTTTTTCCAGACCAATTTTACGACAAACCAGATCAAGCTTTGCTTCTTGTGCTTCATCAAGAGTTGTTGCTTGTTTCCAGTATCCACAGGTATAGGTAAGGCGTTTATCTAACATAGCTTGGTACAAATCGTTTCCCACATCATAATGTCGTTCACCAACTTCAAAAGCTTTAGATCGTCGTTGAGCATTGAACAGTCGTGATTTTAATATGAATAATCCCACACGCCAATTCACGAGGTGTCTGTCGATATTAGACTCGAAGACGCGTGTAAGCATTTGATCGATCGCTTCACAATCCCACCAGCCATCCATGTATGCTTCACCAAAACCTAATGAACCAAAACCCAATGTTCGTGCAAAGGTACGTTCATCGTGAACTTGTATATCCCATGGTCGTGAACCGTTTATTTGAATATCAGCAGGTGAGAGGAGATCTTGAATAAGTTTTTTTGTTGATAAAGACATAGAAGCATGATGAGACTATTTTTATTTAAAATATTCTTCACGTTTATTTTTTGATACGAGATCCTACAAGATGCCCTGTTGCCCAAGAGGCTTGTAAATTGAAACCTCCAGTAAATCCATCAATATCCAGAATTTCTCCGGCAAAATAAAGACCTGGGCAGATTTTGGATTCCATAGTTCTGGGATTTACTTCCCTTAAGTTAATTCCACCTGCAGTCACAAATTCGTCTCCTGTTCCACGTTGAATGACCGAAAGGGGAATGGCTTTGATCCAGTTGCATAAGCGATTTAGATTTTTTTTCCCAAGTTCATCTGCTCGTTTGGTTTCATCTATCTGTAATTCTTGAAGAGTCACCTCTGCGAGTGATTTTGGAACAACGAGTCCAAGAATATTTCCAAATTGTTTTTGCGGATTTTTTTCGATGAGAAATTCAAGCTTTATATGAAGCGTTTGAATAGAAAGAGCGGGGAATAAATCGATCATGATTTCAAGAGGGTGTTGAATATTATAGGTTTCAAAAGCTACAAGAGAAGAAAGGGCAAACACTGCCGGACCACTTATTCCTTTATGGGTAAAAAGAAACGGTCCAGTGAATTTTGGATGTTTAGCACGTTTTGCTGTAAGAGTTGCTTGTGTCCACGAAAGTCCTGAAAGATGTGCAGGCCAATGTTCTTTTGTAAAAAAAGCATTTAGACTAGGAGCAAGTTCTGTAATCGTATGACCCAGTGAAGTGGCAAAGGCATAGCCATCACCTGTGGAGCCTGTTTGCCGATAGGTTTGCCCGCCGGTTGTCATCACAAGAATATCAACAACAAGAGGAGTGGGTGTGTGTTTAAAATGAATCAAAAAGGCATCATCTTTTTTTTCTACACCCACAACAGACGTGTTTAAAAGAACATGGAGACCATATGTCTTAAACAATTTTTCAAAAACGCGTACGACATCTTTTCCATCGTCAGAACGAGGGAATACACGTCCATCTTCTTGTATCTTGAGTGGGACTCCATGAGATTCAAACCAATCGTACACAGCGTTTGGCGGGAACGCATACATGGCTGAGGTAAGAAATTTTTCACCGCGAGGATATTTTTTTAGCAGTGTCTTTATTTCGTGAATACCTGTGGTGACATTGCAACGTCCTCCTCCAGAAATAATCACTTTTTTTCCTAGTCCATCATTTCGATCAATCAAAAAAATATCTTCTCCAGAATGTTCCTTAAGCAACGTTGCCGCACACATCATCCCTGCGGCTCCTCCACCAATAATTCCAATACGCATAATTGAATCTACTTTATCCGTCTTTGTTCTTTTTACCAAGAGTTATCCCTGTGACTCAAATGAGTTTTTATATTTGTGTCTTTTAATTTTGACATTTTTTTAAAATTTTTATAATCTCTTGTCGGTCTTAATGTCCTGTTTGAACATCTATAGAGTAGAAGGGGTAAGAATGAAGAACAGATTCTCTTATGTTTTCCTGATGTTGGTTATTTCGATTGTATTTGGTGGTATTTCCGATTGTCAGCAAGACAACGACGGAGATGGCTCCACAGACGACATCGACTGTAATGACTCCGATCCCAACATCTATCCAGGCGCTTTGGAGCTCTGCGACCATGTCGACAACGATTGTGATGAGACAGTGGACAACGGTCTGGATAATGATGGAGACGGAACTACGTCCTGTAGCGGGGACTGCGACGATGAAGATCCAGCAAAGGGTCCTCAAGCGAGTGACATTCCCGATGATGAAATCGACAATGATTGTGACGGTTTTGTTGATGATAAAGGATGGGAGTGGGGGTCAACTGGTGCAGATACCGCTAAAGCGATTGCGTTGGAAAACGACTTGGTTTGTATCGCCGGGTCTACGGGGGGCAATTTATATCAACCCTCAGCAGGAGGGAGCGATGCAATCGTGGCGTGTTTTGACAAAGATGGAATTCCGGAGTTTGAATGGCAATTCGGGTTTTCATCCCAAGATTCGTTCAATGATATCGTCCTGAGTGAGGGAAATGTCTTCGTTGGAGGAACGGTCGATGAAGCGGCGTTTGTCGGGTCTGTGACATGGAACCAGTTGGGAATAAAAGGTTCCTCTGGCAATGCAGTGGTGGAAAATGAGGGATTCATTTTTCTTGCCGGTTCTGAGCCAACAGAAAGCGGTGGTAATCGGGCATTTGTGGCTCGTTATGAGCTTGATGGAACACCAGCGGGAAAGTGGATTCTTGAGACTGGTACGAAAACCAGTGCGACAGGACTCGCAAAACGACCATCAGGTGGAATTATAGTGGTTGGACATACTGATGCAACAGTATATGGCCACATTGACGGGTGGTTGGTAGAGATGACGACGGATCTGGAAATCGTTGGAGACATTTCGGTGTTTGGTACTTCTAGGGACGATTTTCCTCATGATGTTGCCATCGCTAGTAATGGGAGTCCTGTTGTCGTAGGAAATACGTATGAGGAGAATTCCTACACACAAGGCTTCGTGACGTTGGTCAGAGACGATGGGGGCTGGTACGTCGAATCTGGAGTTGATCACCTAGATGATGAATTCCATGGGGTGATAACCACCGATAATAACGGTTTCTATGCGATAGGGGATCAGTATGACAGCTTGTTGCTGTCGCAAATCTCCTTGGCACACTATGATGACAGTGGGGTCCTCCTCGAAAAATTCATTTTCGGAACTCCATCGGACAATGATTACGGTAACGGGATCAAAATCGATGAAGAGGAACGAATTTGGATTACAGGATCGACGGGTGGTCCTCTGTTCTCCCCATTTCAAGAAGGCGATAAGACAACCAATTGCTACGTTACTCCTATCTGATATCTGATATCTGATCTGTATTACCTTGCCGCATCCATCGTTGGTGCGGTTTTTCTATTATTTTATTTTATCTTTAGGTGGTCCCCATTGCCAACGTGGTTTTTCTCCCTTCTTGTAACAAATACTAAAAAGGATGGTAATGGACACTAGCAGTACGCCAAAAAATATAACTAAATCTACAACTCTCGGGTCGCTACCTGTGGGAATTTTAGAGTCAAAATAAAATCCGTTTAAAAGCAAAACGACTACAAAACAGGCAACAACTACCCAACCCTGCCATTTCATCGGTATCCAGCCCCATCCGTAGAGTCGTGCTTTGAACCAATAACCCTGTGGATTATCTTTTAAGTAATCGATGTATTTTTTGATCATATGTTTAATTTTTACCTTAAGGTCGTCTTCCCATATAGTAGCGGCAATACCATCACTTTGATCATCTTTTTTCTCATGCGTTTAATATCCAGATCCATAGTTAAGATATGCGGCGAAGCTGACCCAAAGGATGTATGGTACCAAGATCCAAGCGGCCGGACGGGAGATTTTTGCAAAGACAATGATCGTAGCGAGAATAGTGAGCCAGAGGAACACGATCTCAATAAGCGCGCCGCCCGGACTATGCAGACCGAAAAAGATAATCGACCAAAGCGTATTTAGGATGAGCTGGCCAATAAAGATACTGAGCGCCATTTTAATATCTCTGCGTTCCAGTCCTTTCCTCCAGACGAGAAACGCCGCAATGCCCATGATGAATCTATTTTATCACAACTTCATTCTTTCTTCATCAATAAAGCTCTATTATTTTGACGCTATGAAAATTCTCGTTGTCGAAGACGAACTGAAGTTAAATGAAAATTTAGTGGAACCTTCTTTACACTTTCTTCATGGATGTTTTCTTATACTATTACACTCTTGAAGAAATTATATGCAACGCATTTATCAATTTTTTCGTCAGCGAAAGAAAACCGTAATACTGATCGGTATTTTATTGTTAGCTGGAGGTATTCTTTTGGTTCGAGCGTTCAGCACAGAAACCGCACAAACGCGTTATGTTCTTGAGGTCACAAAACAAGGAATGCTCACCACCAGTGTTTCTGGTACCGGACAAGTTAAGGGCGAGGCGGAGATCGAGGTGAAGTCGGAAGTATCTGGAAAAGTCGTTCAACTGATTGCAAAAAGTGGTCAACAGGTTGAGGAGGGCGACATTATTGTTGTCCTTGATGCGGGAGATGCACAAAAGAGCGTACGTGACGCTAGGATCAGTCTTGAAAGCGCGCAAATTGCATACGAAAAGTTGTTTGTCGATCCTGATGCGCTCTCACTCCTTCAGGCAGAAAACGCTCTCGCACAAGCACACAGAACGCTTACCGATCTTGAAAACAGTCCGACTGACGATGATATAAGTAATACACAGGATGAAATTGATAACGCAAAACGTTCTCTTGAACAGGCACAACGTAATTTAATAAAAATACAAACCTCAGCGGAACAGAATCTCGAATCGGCTTCTGAGAACGGCTACAACGCCGTGGCTGAAGCGTTCGCAGACATTACTAACCTTTTGACTGATCTGTCCGACTTCATTGGGACGCAAGAGAGCGAAGAAAAATACATAAGTTATTACAATCTCATGGCTGACTCTTCGTATTCCGAGGATGTACTCAATGACTATGAGACAGCACAAGATTCCTACGATATCGCGTGGTCGGCATTCCAAAACTCAAGTCGAGACAGCAGCACACAGGAAAAGGTTGAAGTCATTACACTTACGCTTCAAGTTGCCGAAGACGTTTCCGATGCACTCAATAGCGCCCAGATTCTTCTCAATCAAATTGAGGATTATGGCTACGAAAACTTTGCTATTGTCGACCATATTGATGAAATGATGATCACAATTCCTTCGGACGTTGCGACCATAAACAGTATCATTACATCGTTGCAATCCTCAGCGAATACCATCGAGGAGACGAACTTGACCGCTCCAAATTCCATTGTCGATGCCAAAGATACCGTGGAGGAAGCAACGATTAGTCTTGTCGTCGCACAAGAAAACTATAACGATGTTATAGACGGAACGGATGAAGACGAGATTGTGCAGGCAAGGGAAACCGTTGCTGAACGAGAACAGCAGCTTGCGGATCTTACGGAAGAGACGGATCGCCTTGACGTTCGTTTACAGGAATTAAGTCTTGAAAGTGCTCGCAACAAATATAACGATGCCTATGAGGAGCTGGCGAAGTATACGATTCGCGCTCCTATTAGCGGAACCTTGGCGAGCGTTAATTTGCACGTTGGCGAAACAGCATCCTCTGGCAGTATGCTTGCCGTGGTGGTTGCAGACCGGTTTACAGCACAGATAACTTTGAACGAAGTTGACGTGGCTAAGGTCATGATCGACAATCACGTAACACTCACATTTGATGCGATTGAAGATTTGACCATGACCGGAAAGGTTTTGCGAATCGATACGATTGGCACTGTGTCTCAAGGCGTTGTGAGTTATAACATACTTATTACGCTTGATACTGAAGATCAACGGGTACTCTCTGGTATGAGCGCTAACATTTCTATCATTACAAATATTCGACAAAATGTCGTCGTGGTTTCTAGTAGTGCAGTAAAATTATTCGGTGATTCATCTTATGTTGAAGTTCTCGACGGCGTAACGGAAATGGGTGGCACGCAAGGTATCACATCAGACACACCACCACGCCAAGTGACCGTGGAAGTGGGTTTATCCAATGACACACAAACGGAAATTATTTCCGGCTTATACTCTGGAGAATATGTCGTAACGAGAATGGTGACGGATACGACAACCTCCACTCCGGCCTCATCGACTCCGAGCTTGTTGAATAGTAGCGGCAGACCATCAGGTGGATTTGGCGGTTCATTTCCCCCGTAACCATATGATTGAAGTGAAGAATGTCAGCAAGACATATGTGACCGGTGCAGGATCGTTTGATGCTCTGAAAGAAGTAAGCTTCACAATACACGATGGTGAGTTCGTAGCCATCATGGGACCTTCTGGTTCGGGAAAAAGTACGCTCATGCATATTCTGGGCGCACTTGATGTGCCCACAAACGGAACCTACGTTCTTGATGGCAAAGATGTATCCACATTATCGGAAGATGAATTAGCGGATATTCGCCGCGAACACATTGGATTTGTCTTTCAATCGTTCAACCTCCTGCCGCGTGCGAGTGTCATCCGAAACGTTACTCTCCCGCTTGTCTACAAGCAGATTCCTAAAGAGCAACGTGAAAAGATTGCCACAGCATCGTTGAAGTCGGCAGGACTCGACGAACAATATTTTTATCATCTCTCCAACCAGCTCTCCGGTGGTCAAATTCAACGTGTGGCTATCGCCCGTGCTCTGGTCAATCAGCCATCTCTGATTCTTGCCGATGAACCGACCGGAAACTTAGACTCGCATACCGGACAGATAGTTCTTGAGACGTTTCAGAAACTTAACCGCGAGGAGAAGCGTACGATCATTCTTATTACGCACGAGTCAGATGTCGCGGAGCATGCCGACCGCATCATCTTTATTCGTGACGGAGCCATTGAAAGCGACAAACCTGTATGATTATTTCTGACTTACTCGAAGAAACATTTCTCGCACTCTCTAGTAACAAAGTGCGTTCAGGTTTGACGATCCTTGGTATTATTATCGGCATCAGCTCAGTGATCGCTATGGTGTCTATCGGTCAAGGGTCGCAGGCGTCCATTCAAGCGAGCATCCAATCCATCGGTGCGAACCTCATCCAAGTCCAGCCGGGATCGCAGCGCTCATTCGCAGGCGTTGCAACCCAACGTGGTTCGGCGAAGTCGTTAACTGCGGAAGATGCACAAGCAATCGCAGATGAGATTTCAGTAGCTCAAGCCGTCGCACCGGAAGTAAGCTCCCGCTATCAGGTGGCGGTAAAAGGAACCAATACGAATACGTCTATTGTCGGTACGACATCCAGCTACACGCAGGTGCGAAACGTGCAGGTGATCGAAGGAAACTTTATAACTGATCAGCAAAATTCTTCTGTTGCCAAAGTGGCAGTGCTTGGGCCGACGGTGAGCACGGATCTCTTCGGGGAAGGCGTTAGTCCCGTTGGTCAAACGATTCGCATCAACGGGAGCCAATTTACCGTCATCGGACTTACTGTCATAAAAGGTGGCAGTTCGTTCTCAAACCAAGATGACATGATCTTCATACCGCTCTCAACGGCACAGAGATACTTCTCCGGCGACGAGTACGTAACGAGTATCTCCGTACAGGCAACGAGCGAAAAAACGGTTGATGAATTGGAAACGGAAATCACGAATCTTTTGCTTAGTCGACATCACCTTGATGCGGCGTCGGCAGATTTTAGCATCCTCAACCAAACCGACATCATCGCTACGGCTTCAAGCGTTACGGAAACGTTCACGACACTTCTTGCTGCCGTGGCGGGCATTTCGCTTGTCGTCGGAGGTATCGGCATCATGAACATGATGCTCACGAGCGTCACGGAACGCACGAAGGAAATCGGCTTGCGCAAGGCGATTGGTGCCAAACGTAAAGAGATTGAACAGCAGTTTCTCGTTGAGTCCGTCATGTTGACGTTGGCGGGCGGAATCATCGGCATCGCGCTTGGTCTTGGCATTTCCTACGTTGTCTCCGTGTTGGGAATTGTCAGCACGAGCGTCTCATGGTCGTCAGTTCTGCTCGCGTTCGGCGTCTCGGCCGCCATCGGTATCGTCTTCGGATATTATCCGGCACGACGCGCCGCAGGGATGAACCCGATCGTGGCCTTACGTTATGAATAATTCTTTATTTTTCGTCTCTATGAAAAAGATTCTTCTCAGTGTCATTGCTACGGTCGTTATCGTTGGTGGAGGTGCGTTCTTTGGTGGCATGCAGTATGCCACATCGCAAACCCCAGACATGGGTGACCTTGCATCGCGCTTCGGCAACTTCGACCCAAGTCAGCGATTGGGCATGTCCGGAGGACCGGGAGGCTTCGCACGAAGCCAAGCCGATGGCGGATTCGTAAGTGGCGAGATCCTCTCAATGGATGCCGAAAGCATGACGATCAAGCTTCCCGACGGCGGCTCCAAGCTAATTTTCTTCTCGGATGTCTCTAAGATCAACAAAATGACGGAAGGATCCTTGGCAGATCTCGCGACGGGGACGACGATCACCGTCACAGGAACGAGCAACGATGATGGTAGTGTTACTGCAAGTACGTTCCAGATTCTTCCAGACATGTCCCTGCATAGCTCCGAAGGAGCGGGGGAGGAAGGATCCTCATTTAGCACACCTCCTGTCTCTCCGACAGTCGAATAATTTCGGTTTTCTGATGTATACAAAAACTACCATTTTTCAATGGTAGTTTTTACTATAACGGCCATTCTACCGGAAGCGTGCCGACAAAAGGAACTTTTCCAAATAATACGTCTGTCACGCCTTCTCCCTCACTTCCGGGTAACCACGCAGCAACAACAGCGTCCCATGTGCGAATCTCATCACGAATATCAAGAGGTCGTCCAGAAATAATAATGATGACTAATTTTTTGCTTCTTTTTTTGACTCTGTTTATCGCCAATAAATCTTCGTCTGTTAATCTGGGATGTTCATCATCACCCCAACCCTCTGCATAAGGTTTTTCTCCAACCACGGCGATCCCGATGTCAGCGAGTCCTTGTGTCATCGGAAAATCTCCTTCTTTGTCATATTCAATAACGGTCTGTTCAGATACGGTCTGTTTTATTGCATCAAGAATCGTTGTGCCTGACAACCCATTTCCATCCACGCCCTGCCATTCAACCGTCCAGCCGCCAGATTGTCGACCTAAATTATGTGCAGATGATCCAACGACCAGCACATGTGGCGTGTCAGGGCTTAAAGGAAGTGTTGCTTTATCATTTTTGAGTAATACAAGAGATTTACGTACTGCTTCGCGGGCCACTTCACGATGTGCTGATGATCCCAACTGTGCTGAGTCAATCGTCTTTATCAGCGGGTTGTCGAAAAGTCCGAGTTCGAATTTTACACGCATGATGCGTCTGACAGCATCGTCCAAACGCTGAGTTGATATGTCACCATTTAATAACGCCTGTTGCATCTGCTTTGTAAAAGATTTGTAATCGAAGGGGAGCATAACCATATCAACTCCCGCATTTATTGCCATGACAACTGCCTCGTATTTATTATCCGAAATTTCATAGACACCATACCAATCAGAAACAACAAATCCTTTAAACCCAAGCTCGTTTTTTAAAATATCTGTTAGTAAGTATTTATTTGCGGCGATCTCCATACCATTCCAAGATGTATGTCCTACCATAATGCTTCCAACACCAGCATTTACCGCATCAATAAAGGGAAGTAAGTGGACAGATCGTAACGTTGTTTCATCAATATCTGTTAAACCTTGGTCTATTTTGAAGTCTGGATTTTCTGACGTACCCCATACCATCGCACCTGTACCTAAAAAATGTTTCGCTGTTCCAATAACATGTGATGCTCCTACTGTCGTAGATTGAAGACCGTTTATATAGGCAACGCCCAGCTCTCTAACGATCTGCGTGTTCGAACCAAATGTTTCGTACGTTCTTCCCCAACGCGTATCCTGAACAATGTCTAGACTCGGTGAAAAATTCCAAAAAATTCCTGTAGCGATTAACTCTTTAGTTGTGATAGCTGCTATTTGATAAACTAAATCCGCATCTCTACTTGCACCAAGTCCAATAGCATGCGGAAAAATGGTTGCACCTGGAACATTCGTATGTCCATGGACTGCATCTATTCCATATAGTAACGGAATACCTAGACGACTTTCATTTGCGCTGCGTTGAAATTCGTTCACCATATCAAGCCATGCCTGCGGAGTATTGGAACTTGGTTTTGAACCGCCCCCGCTTAACAATCCGCCGATACCGTAATGCGCGAGATCACGCGAGTCATAAATTTTTTGTCTGTCCACGAGTGCTAATTGTCCTATTTTTTCGTTTATGGTCATTTGATTTAACAAATCTTCGACACGGACAGAGACACTTTGTGTGGAGTCTCTATAAATCGTAGAAAGAATATCTCTATTTTTAACATCGCTGTTGGGTTTAGGCATCAAATAGATAAAAAAAATTGTCCCTCCTATAAGCAGTAGTGATATCAACGTGTATCTTGTTCTTTTGTTCAGAAATGTCATGTGATCTTGTGGTTTGATATAAAACTCATTGTCTATCTTGTTTCATCTTATTGAGTTTTTGTTTTTACGCGTATTTTTCTTTATTTATTAGATAAATGTGAAATCAATGATTCCAATAACAATATCTTTTTCAGATATGGTTTCAGGAATATTAAAGGAACAATCTTTTATAAAAAGATTTAAGTGCTCTCTTGTGATCGGACCAACTTGTCCTACAGGATCAATGCCTTCTTGCTTCTGGAAACTAATCACGGCTTCTCGAGTCAGTGATCCAAAGTATCCTGTTACCAATCCTTCCGGATAGATTCCTGGAAGTTGGCTAAGCACGTCTTGTAACCACTCAACTTGTATATCTTTCATTCCGAATGTGAGGGTACTTGTAAACGTTGGACAAGAAGAGGTCGGAGAAGATGTCTCGCTCCATCCAGCTTCAACCGTGATAACAGAGGATAGGGAAAGGGATAGGCAAATAAGCAAACCGAGCATGATTCAAAATTTCATATTGGATAGTTCGTCAATCCCTCTCTTTTTTAAAGATGTATTCATGGTACAACAAAAACAGATCGCATGCGATCTGTTTTTGGCATCTAGTCCCACTTATTTTTTAACCGATCAAACAAAGCACCCAATGAGCAAATGAAGTATTCAAATCTTTTGTATCGCCCAAATATTCACGAAAAACGTGTTGGGCGCATCTATTTCAAGGTCGGTAATTCAATCGGATGTTCGGATGCGATTTCTGAAAATCGATCTGTTGGAATTATTCGAACTCGAATCTTTTGTTTTCCTTGCATGAATAATTTAATAAATCGATGCAGTCCATCCAGAACGAAGATTTTGCCTTTATGTTCAAAAAGATCGATAGGGAACGACGTGTCTGCTCTGTCGGTCCTGATTCGTTCGTGTGTCGTTCCATGTTTACCATCGATGACATCTCTGGGTGTAACAGTCCATCTTTCCGATGTGTCATTTTCCCAATACGGAACATCCAAATGCCAGAGAAGTTTTTCAATATCAATTTCCTGAACAGGAAGATCTAAAGCCCAAATTTTTTCTTCTTCCCAATTTCCAAAATCAAGACCCACGGAATTCCAATCAAAACGTGCTGTGGTTACTAATTTCTCATCACTGTTCATACAATGCTTGGCATTCCACTTTATGGCTCGTGCCTTCATTTGAGCCAAGTAAGGATCTTTGTTCGCACGATAGGCGATGTAATCATTTGGATGTTTTGCAAAGAGGTTCCTTTTCAATTTCGCATACTGTTCCAATTCGTCAGGATGTGATCGTAAAAAATCTCTCATGATAATCATTTCTTGAATATGGTCGTGATCGAACTCAAAACAATGCACATTTACGATACGCTCATCACTAATCTCCTTTGCAAATAACCTGCCGCCTTGTTTGATATAGTCACCGAGTGCCGTATAGCCTAATTGTTCCATGTCTTGATTGAGTGCATCGACGTCAAGAATACTTCCTACAATAACAAGAACATCGATCGTTGCTTTTCCACTCATCCTTTCAACCGCTGTACTCCCGACGTGTTCAAACGCGATGGCAAGATCACCAAATAACGGTTTAAGTTCGGCTTCGATCCGGAAAAAATCTTGTGCCCAAGTTTTTTGGTATGGAACGATAGAGTACTTTCTGTTTTTACGATTTGTAATAGTCATATCTGAAACTTATGCTTCATGAACTTGTTAATCTTTTTTTGCAATGATCCGTAACCGCGAACTATTATATTTATATTCGCCATCATCTATGGTCCATCCTCCATACACTCGAACGATTTTGAAACCAGCTTTTTCAAACTTATTTTTTAATTCTGGAAAAACATAGTATCTATTTCCGATTCGTTTTCTCTTTTCTTTCAATTCCATTGTGAATGGATTGAACGAAAAAGATGAATCGGAATTTTTTGTAAGATAATCCCAAATTCGAAATAAATTATCTTGATCATATAAAAATAGTCCTCTTGATTTCATAATTCTACTGACGCCCAATAGAAAATTATCTAAATTTATACCATCCAAATCAGGAAAATACAGTGCAACTTTTGTATATATCCTTGGTAATCGAAGATTATTTAGATCACCTTTTATAAAATTTATATCTATATTCGCCTGCTCAGACTCTGATCTTGCTATCCCAAGCATATAATCAGAAAAATCCAACCCATCAATTTTAAAACCTCTCTTTGTAAGTTCAATTGTCAATCGTCCTTGAGCACACTGCAAATCAAGGCACTTATCTTTTTTTGTGAGACTTAACGACTGAGAAATAAAATCAGTATCTCTTTTAAGATGTTCTTGTGTTAAATATAATTTGTGTTCTTCTAAATAAGAACCCATTTTCTCATAATATTTTTTTGACATATTTACTCTAATAGAGAGTATATCGGAACTACCATCCGTGAACATGAAGAGTATATCTCGATACCGAAGCTCACACCGTCGGATTTGGTTTTTTGAACTCTTTCAATATCTGTTCAGCAGCTTCTGTGCGCTTCTGAATTTGTCGATCAATCACCAGGGCAATCTCAAGATTTACATTAACGTCTTCTTTCATTTTTTCCAGATATACAAGAATCCATGTATGATGCTCTTCCAATTGCCCATTATGTTTCGCAAGTCGATACTCCCGCATAAGGTCTAACATGACAGAACGTCGCTTGATCACTTCAATCATTTTTAAAAACGCTTCCTCATCGGAAGGATCAAGCGCTTCGATCTTGTTTCTCAACAATTCAATCTCCGCCTGTTGTTCCGCTGCGTGCTCTATTTCAGGATTCATAGGAATCTTGAATTCGTGTGTCGAAATACTCAACATCCTTCTTTTTTAAGAAAGCCTTTGTCTTCTCACGATTGTATAGCTTATCAAGAAGATATTTCAATTTCATACTCAACAAGTGTAACAAAATCCCAGCATTGCTGCTGAGGATTTTGTTGGCTACGCATACTGGACGGGTTCAGAACCATGGACATGAAGCAATTTAAGACAACGATCCAATTTATGAGTTAGGATTCTATTTTAGCTTCGCAACAAAGCAATAGTAGTCTTTACTGTCTTTCCATAACTCTAACATCTCAAAATCTTTGAAGTGTCTTGCAATGCGTTCCTTGTTATAAATGAAGTGTGTCAATTCCTTCTCGTTTCCCTGTGTGGGCTTATACGTATTTGGTGCGATCTTCTTTGCAGTTTTTACGAGAAATAATCTCACCTTACCGTTCGATAGCCGACCACAGAGCGTGATGAATACCAAACCATTTGATCTCAATGTTCGCTTCATTTCTTCAATAGCTTCTAAAATCTGCTTCTCTGTTCCGTGCTGTAATACTTGCACACTCACGATTGCATCAAAAGAAGCAGCATTATAAGGAAACTTTTTGTGAAAACTACCTACATTTAAATCAGCTTTTAGCCGATTCTTTTTCAAATCGTCTTTTATAAACTTAAGACCTTCCGGAGCTAAATCTAAACCCGAAAGCTCAAAACCTTCTTTTGTTAAAGGAATTAAATTGCGTCCAGCACCGCAACCAAGATCTAAGATATCCTCGACCTTGTATTCACGAAACCATTTCATGACTTTATTGATATCTTCGTGTGGTTTGCTGATATCGTAATACTCGTATCCCTTACCTTCTTCTTTGTATATTTTATTCCATTGACTCATAACATTTTTAGTATAGCAGTTCTGAGTTGCATTTGGGTATCAAAAATCCTCCGCTGAAATTAGCGAAGGATTATTGGCTCCGTATAGTGGACGAGTTTAGAACTGTAAATTGGCGGTTTATGGATGATGGACTGAAACAACTAATGATTTGATTGAATTGATATTAATAGATACAAACCTCGATGTTATTTCCGTCCAGATCTCTCACAAATGCCGCATAGTAGGTGTCGGAATAATCGGGTCTTGGACCAGGTCTTCCGTTATCAATTCCACCGATTTCGACAGCAGTTTTATGGAAGGAATCTACCATTTCTTTATCCTTAGCTTTAAATGCGACATGAACTCGCTTGTGAGGGGGATCGTTTTCTTCGGGTATCGATATTTCAAACTCGGGATTCTTGTCGGCACCCCAACCCCAAAACTGTCCTTCTTTTCCTAAAACGATTTTCAAACTAAGCACACTAAGCACTTGATCATAAAAATTTTTACTCTTTTCAAGATCTGAAACCCGTAGTGTTATGTGATCAATCATATTCCTGATAAAGATTTTATGTACTGTTCAAGGAATGCCCTGTCATCATCTTGATGCTCTCCCTCTAATTCTTGTTTATACTCCAGCAGAACACGTGGGTCCATAATGGCAATAGAAACACCTTCAACCTTTTTGATTATACACGGATGCTTTTGATAGATCTCCCTGTTCTTGATCCAACCCGTCCCATCTCTCTTGCTCATCAAAAGCGTATCTACGTCGGTGAGATCGATATCTTGTCCATGGTAATTCAAAGAGAGCGTTGTGCAGTCCCATTTCTCGTTTTTGTAATGTTTAGGTCCTGCAACGACGTACTCTTTTAGAAGAGTACCTAGGGTTGAAAAATGAATTCCAGAAATTGAGATGTCGATATCATTTACAGGGCGATCGGAACCGTAAAGAAAGGTAGCCATTCCGCCACCGACGCAATAAGGCACTTTGTTTTTATTCAAAAGATCAGCAATCCATTTAAGGGCGGTCAATGATTTCTTTTCCGAAAGCGATGTTTGTTCCATTTCATTTGGCATGTGCTTAAAGTATATCAAACCCCAGTTTTGAAGTTCTATTTTGGTCAAACAAAAAATCACCAGATGAACTGATGATTTTGTGCTGGCTCCACATCGAAAAGGATATCGGAACCGCCATTCGTGAACACAAAGAGTACATTCAGATTCCCAAGTTCACAGCGTTGAATTTGATTTATTAATAAGCAACCGACAAACCAAACCAATCATCTTTGATTTATCCTTAGGATTACTTTCTGCGATCAAAAGAGTCAGCGTTGTAAGCGCTTCTGGAGACATACGTTTTGAATCAAGTCGTTTTGCACGCTGTAAGAACCAAACAAAAGCAAAAGCACCAGAACGTTTATTACCGTCGGTAAACGGATGATTTTTTACAATGAAGTAAAGCAGGTGAGCGGCTTTTTCCTCAACACTCGGATACATCGGCTTGCCTGCAAACGACTGCATGACGTTTCCAACGATACCTGCGATAGCACCCGAGGATCGCTCTGTGCCAAACAATTCCGTAGCCTGTCGATTTTTCATGAGACTTTGTTTGAGCTGACTAAGAGCCAATGCGAGTTCATCGGCAGTCACCATGGTCTGTTTCTTCGTGACCCCTTTCACTTCGAGTGCATCTTTGTCATAAGCATCAAGCGAGAGCCAAGTGTCAGCGAATAGACGGACGAGTTCAAGTACGCTCGCAGAATCAACCACTTGGTTTGCAGGAAGTAACGTTTTGATATCGCCGATGGCTTTCATGAACTCATTGTAATGTGTTGCAATTATGGAACGGTTAATGGTGTAACCAAGCGTGATATGTTGACGCAAGATTTTTGTGGCCCATTTACGAAATTCGATAGCTTTGGTGGAATTGGTACGATATCCAACTGCCAAAACAATATCCAAAGAGTAGAAAGCAATTGGTTTATCTGAATTTGGAATGTGCATTTTTTGCACATTGCTTTTGGTCAAAACCTCTTTTCCCGCAATAATATTGCGAATATGCTTAGTAACAACTGATCGTTCAATATGAAAAATATCGGCAATTTGAGCCTGTGTCGCCCAAATTGTCTCTTTCGTCGCATCAGCCTTAAGCTCGATCGCTCCAGATTTAGCTTGATAGACAGCTAGTTGATTTTTGATCTTTGTCTTGGGTTTCATAAGTTTTTTAAATCTCAATCCATTCCTTCATGACAGTTTGATTTCCGATTTTACTATTTTTCGCTGGCCATCTTCAATAATAATAACTTCTCCGTCTTCAAGTTTTATCGACTCATAAGGAAGTCATTTCATCTGCTCGACTGCGGTATCTTGTAAATGAACATACTTTTCTTTTCCCCAATGTGGCCAGATAAAAAATTTAACGAGTCTAAGACCTTCCCAAACAATATCTGTTACAACACTTGGATCATCCATTAAATCAATTGGTCTAAGTGAGGGGCAGGCAACCACCGCACCTAGAACCGCGATTCGGGAGCATCAGGGGTACATTAGTATTCCGAAGCTCACAGAGTCGGATTGGGTTTATTGATTTTTTCAAGAAACTTTAATCTTCTTAAGAATCTGCTCAACAAGTTGATCAGGTGATTTTGTTTCCGCATCCAGTTTGTCTACGAATAATTCAGAATGGAGTGAGCGAACACACTCATCAATCTGACTCATGGCCCAATCCTCTGTCCCTGATTGACCGCGCGCCGTGAGTCTTTGTTGAATGGTTTCAACAGAAGCAACAAGACAGAAATGGTGAAAGTCCTGATCGAATTTTTTCATGTTATCAATAACCTCGGAAAAATAATCTGACCGACAAATACTCATTGGAACGATCAAGGTGCGGTGATAGTCCTGCTCAAGCAGACGGGCTACTTCGGGAACGAGTATCCGCCACATCGGATAATCCTGAAAGTTTCCGCTCCAATCAATCGGCTTTAGAATGCTACGAAGCATGAAACCAACTTCTTCCGGATCAAAAATTAAACTATTCGGCAGTCGTTTCTGCAACTTCTGAGCGACTGTTGTTTTACCTATTCCAAACGCACCGTTAATCCAAATAATGGCTTTGTTGCACAACCTCATTTCCGGTATCCTAAAAACATATGAAAAAACAAGGAGGAATGTCTGGCGTTATACACGCCAAAAAGAAAAAAACCTA
>LBWG01000014.1 GCA_000993535.1 Candidatus Uhrbacteria bacterium GW2011_GWF2_39_13
GATTACGGAAAAGCCGCAGATATGCCCCATTGCCAAAGGAACGGTAAAGAAGACAGGCATAGTTTTCGTAATAGCGTTTATGTTATCGGTATTCACGGCTTTTCTTCGTGAAGGCCTTCAGAAGAGAAAAGTAAGAAGAGAAAAGTGAGAAAAAAGTACAAAGTCAACTTACTTCTAACTTCTCATTTCTAACTTCTAACTTTTTTCGCACCCGACAGGGACGGAGTGCGCTTAGGAAGTGAAAAGTAAGAAGTATGAAGTGGGAAAAATGTGAATGTGCCGGTTATGTTGTGATTTGAACAGTGTTGCTGGGTATGCTCTGTCCGACTTTGTTTACTGCGGAAATATAAAATTCCATTTCGCAATTGCGGGATTGTTCTTTTAAAAGTAAATATGCATTAAAGCAATTAGCGATATCTTCCCATTTTCCATCGGGAAGAATCCTGCGATAGAGCCGATAAAGACTGACGGTGTTTTGGCCGAGGGGCTTTTTCCATTTAAGCTCGATATGGCCACCATCTTTAAGCCTGGCCTTGAGGCTTGTCGGCTGAGCGGGAGGGTGAACACAGCCTGGTTCTCTATGCCCGGACCATCCGAGCAGCTTTAACTTATTGTCATCGAAATTTACAGTGTTTTCAGCATAACGAAGATTCTTCTTTATTGCGGCGATGAGATTTTTTAAGGCTTTCTTTTTCAGGTTCTCGGCTCCAGTTAGTTTTGCATCAGCTTTGACTTTGTCGTTTTGCCTTGCACGGAAAATAAGGCTTTTCATTTTTAAAGATGGCCAAGAAATCGGCGGTTTTGGGAAATCAGGATTGCCTCTCAGTCCTTCAATCATTCGCAATGCTAAGGAATAAATCTCTGATTCTTTTGTTGGAAATGTCGCCATATTTTATTCCAAATATGGGGCGCATCGTTAGACACGCCCCGGTTATGGTGAATTTTTGGTGTGAAGTTTTACAATATGGCCAGAACAGTATTGCTCGGCATTCCATCGCCTGCTTTGTTGGCTGCGATAACGCGGTATTCCCATTCGATTCCGCGCGGCTGGTCGAGAAGTGTTGCCGTTGTTTCCATAGAGGCGGTGATTTCCTCCCACAGGCCTTCGGGACGCTTTCTTCTTTGGATTCTATATACGCTTGTCTTTCCGCCATCGTCAGGTTTTTTCCATTGAAGTTTAGCCCAGCCTTCACCCTGTTCGACAACGATAAGTTCCTTTGCCTGTCCGGGTGGTATAAGGGGTGTTTTGGACTTGCGTCCGCTCCAGCCGATTAGCTTGAGCTTTTCGTCATCGTAATCGACTGTGTTCTCGGCGTATCGTAAATCCTTTTTCATTGCCTCGGCGATTGCTTCGAGTACTTCGAGTTTCGCGTTTGTAGCGGCCTCGGCGGCGGCTTTGGCTTCGGTAACCGCACTTTGAGCGATGGTCAATGCGGATATAAAACTGTTGAGGTTTGTCGGAAGTACAGGTGGCGCCGGATAGACAGTTGGGTTGTTGGTCAGACCGCTTGTCATTTCATTGGCAAGCACAAGTACATCCGCTTCAGTAGTTGGAAACTTTGACATTTTGAAATCCCCTTTGTTTGAAAATTACGTTGTTTCTTTTTCTGCGGCTGTTTTGTTAATGCCGCACAGGATATAAAAACTGTCCCGGGCAGCTTTTATTTTATGAAACAGAATACCGTTATCAGTATTATTTACTTATAACTTCTAACTTCTTACTTCTTATGTCTGTGCCTTTGTGGCTTTTATATCAGTAGATATTTGTTTTAACTCATAGTTAATCATTGATGCTTTGCTCTTGGCTTCAAACGCCTTGTTTAATGCGTAAAATGCCATATTCGATGTTGTGAATGTATTCTCCATCGTGTTAAATGTTTCATGTTACACTTGTGCGGTATAGTTATCGCTTGATATGTTGTGATTAACGCTTTATAAGTTATATATGATGCGTTGAGCGATGCATTTGATATTTAATGAACCGCATTCGTTGCTTCAAATATAATGGTCGATGCTTTGAATGGAACATTTGAAGCGTATAATCAGGTGAACCAAGCTTACTTTATTCAATTTTAAATCTTGCTGCTGATGTCGATCCGAGTTTTTTAATAAAAAATAATGTTTCATGTAATTTTATGATTCAAAAAGAATTTTTTGTTTCTTAATCTCTCGTTCCTGCTATTGCTTTCGGCAATAGAAAAATGAAACTTAATAAAAAAATGAAAAATTTTTAAAAATATTTTTATCCTTACATTTGTTGATTAGTGGTAAAGCCGTGCTTATAATATTATGCGGCGTAAGCAACTGGAAATAGCTATGTCAGAAATTGATTGCAAATCAAAAGATTGGAGTCCAAAAAGACCGGCCAATGATAATGAGCAATTAGGAGACAAATAGATGGTGTTTGCATATATAGATTTGGGAACAGGAAGCTATCTCTTTCAGGTTGGCCTGGCAGTATTTATGCTTATTTTTTATTCCGCCCGGTCATTAATTAAACTGTTTTTCCAGTATTTAAAAAACGCTGTTATAAAATTGGTAAAAAGAAGATAATATGCAGGAAAGCTCATTTAGAGATCCATCAGGGTTTGTATTTGAACGAGACGGGACGCTGTACCGTCAAATAAACAATGTTTATAGAGGCAACTATGAACTTCTTCTTTCATCTGGGCTTTATAAAGAACTTGCTGACAAAGGATTATTAGTTTCACATCGGGAAGTGGTTATTGCACCGGAAAATGAGGCGTTAGCCTATAAAATAATCAAGCCTGATAAAATACCATTTATTTCTTATCCATATGAATGGTGTTTCAGTCAGTTGCGGGATGCGGCGATGGCGACACTGTATATTCAGAAGACGGCCTTAAGTCGTGGGATGACATTAAAAGACGCTTCAGCTTACAATATTCAGTATTTTAACGGCAAACCAATATTTATTGACACATTATCGTTTGAGAAATATCAGGAAGGATACCCATGGGTTGCATATCGTCAGTTTTGTCAGCATTTTCTGGCGCCGCTGGCATTGATGAGCTTGAAAGATATTCGGTTATCTCAATTGCTGGGAGTTTATATTGACGGTATCCCTCTTAATCTTGCCAGTAAATTGCTGCCTTTAAGCAGTTGGCTGCGTATGGGTTTGTTAACCAACATTCATCTCCATTCAAAGATGCAGAAAAAATATTCGGATAAATCTTTTAAGGGAAATAAATCTGCGGCTGTCAGCAAAAAAGGGTTACTGGCAATTATAATTGGATTAGAAGATGTGGTGCAATCTCTACGCTATATTCGCGGGAAAACCGAATGGAATGAATATTACCATGATATTCATTATGGCTGTGAAAGCTTTAATGCGAAAAAACGTATAGTCGGCGAATTGCTTGCCGGGCTAAAGCCCAATTCCGTATGGGATTTGGGAGCCAATGAAGGAGTGTTTAGCCGATTGGCTTCGAACTGTGGGATACATACTATTTCTATGGACAATGACCCTGCAACAGTGGAAAGCAATTATTTAATGGTAAAAAGAAACAATGAGACCTGTATGCTTCCTTTGTTAATGGATATGAGTAATCCAAGCAGTTTTAGAGGTTGGGCAAATTCGGAACGTTGCTCGCTTGCGGCACGTGGTCCGGCAAATATAGTCATGGCATTGGCAATTCAACACCATCTTGTTATAGGGAATAATATCCCTTTTAAAAAATTAGCGGAATTTATGGCATCACTGGGATATTGGCTGATCATCGAATACATTCCTAAAGATGATCCGCAGGTTCAGAGGTTATTAGCATCGCGAAAAGATATATTTGATGAATATAGCCAAACATATTTTGAGCAGTCTTTTAGTCAATTATACGAGATAAGGGGTAAATATGGTCTGCCGGGTTCACAAAGAGTAATCTATTTAATGGTTAGGAAATCATAGGTGCTGAAGAAATATCCATTTCATTCCTTTTTAATCGGACTGTTCCCCGTCATATTTCTTTTTGCGGAAAATGTCGGACAAACTGATTGTGCCGATGTGTTGTTGCCTCTGGTTGTAATGGAGCTGGTGGTGGGCGTACTATTGCTTGTTGTATATTTGATTTTGAAAAATTGGGCAGCATCTGGAATCTATGTATCCATGCTGGCGGTCTGGTTTTGTTCTTATGGCTGCTTCTATAACATATCTATTGGGCTGACATTGAATAATGTTGTGCTTGGACGAGAGCGATGGCTGCTTCCGATTTGGGGATTATTGTTTGTCTTTGGGCTTGTCTGTTTAATTAAGTTTCATCGCCGCATTCCGGATTTTAATAAAGCTCTCAATGTTGTTATATCTGCTTTAACAGGCTTGTTATTGCTTAAGACGGGAATGTCCTATTATATACTCCATGGAAACGGCAATAGTGTACATAGAGAAATTCGATCGCAAAGGCATCATTTGGCAGTCAATGAACCCAATGATATAAAATCAATGTATCTTCCTTCTATTTATTATATAATTTTGGATTCATATTCGGCAAGCAGTGTCCTGAAAGATGAATATGATTACGATAATATTTCATTTATTTCTTATTTAAAAGAAAATAGATTTTATGTTGCGGAAAATAGCCATAGTAATTATGCGTTCACTTTTTTATCGTTGTGTTCCTCGTTAAATCTGGACTATTTGAATGTGATATTCGACCTCAATGGCCGAAAAGGGAATGATTATTCGGATATCAAGCGAAGTATCGAATACAATAGTATTGCAGAGTATTTATCACAGCGAGGATATGAAACAGTTAAATTGGGGAGTTGGTGGTCGCCTACAGCTACTGGAAAAGGAAAAACCTGGCGGGCTGATTGTATTGCTACAGAATTTAATATTGCGTTGTTGAAGATGACAATTCTTCGGCCATTTGTCGAACAAATGATATCGCCTCTGTTACGGCATGGGGTTATTTCGGTATTTGACAGAATAGCTGAATTGGCGCAAAGCGATAAACCGCATTTTGTTTTCGCTCATATAATTTGTCCTCATCCGCCTTATATTTTTGGAGAAAACGGAGAAGAAATCGGCTTGTTGCAAAGTGCAGCTATGAGCCTACAACCTAAAGTATCATATTTGAATCAGGTAAAATATATAAACAAAAAAGTCGAGGCATTAGTTGACACGTTATTGAAAGACTCAAATTCGCCGCCGATTATCGTTCTTCAGGCCGACCATGGGTCCGGCTATATATTTCGCCCGATGCATAATCGAAGTGTGCCTGACGATACAGAACGAGACGTGAAATTTTTGAAAGCCCAATTCAAAATCCTAAATGCATATTATTTACCAGGCGGGGGTGGAAAGTATTTATATGATAGTATTTCTCCGGTAAACACTTTTCGTGTAATACTAAATGCATATTTTGGCGAACATCTGGATCTTTTGCCAGATCGAAATTATTATTCAACTTTCGTAACACCATTTAGTTTTATGGATGCGACAGATAAGATTAAAAATGATTATTAATAAAGGAAATAAGGTACTATAAATGGCAGGACAACTGGATGTCTGTTTGGTTAATTCTCCTTTGCGGGCGGCTTCAACAATAATACCCCAATCACTACTGTGGCTTGCGGGCTGGGTCGAAGCGAAGGGATATTCTGCGGAAATAGTAGATATTAAACGATCAGCTTTAACTGAACTTAATGATAAGAAGCGAGAAGATGTCTTCAGGGAAACAGTCGAACGTACAGTGGCTTATAATGCTCGTGTGGTCGGGCTTACATGTTGTACAGGGGAGTTTAGCACTATTACGAAATTAGCGCGTGAAATCCGCAACCGCTGCGATGCGAAAATTATTGTTGGAGGTGTCCATACTTCAGTTTCACCCGATGACTACTTTACTATAAAAGACAGTCCCTTTGACGCGGTGGTTATTGGCGAAGGCGAAGAAATATTAACGGAAATTCTTGAGTATGAAAGAAAGGGAGAAAGTGACTGGCAAACAATCAGCGGATTAGTCATTCGCAAAAATGGCGAGATTATTCACACCAGATCTCGCGTTTTTTGCGACAACCTTGATCAAATGCCGCTGCCTGTTTATCATAAGCTGAATATGGATCATTATTTAAAGCCTCAACTTTTTCTGCTTCGCTATGTTTTTTGTTCCGGAGTGCATATTTTTACATCCCAAGGCTGTCCATATCAATGTACATTTTGTGCAAACAGACTGCGGAAAGTTCGATATCGCGAGCTTGATGATGTCATTGAAGAAATTATTTTCTTAAAGAAAAAATATGATATCGATTTTTTTTACATCCAAGATGATACCTTTACTATTAAACCAAAGCGTGTAATTGAGTTTTGTCAGCGGCTCAAGGCGCTTAATCTTGGGATTATATGGGGAATTGAAGGACGGGTTAACCAGTTTCCAGATGAAGTTTTTAACGCACTTGTCGAGGCTGGCTGTATACAGATGGATTTCGGTGTCGAATCAGGTTCACAGAAGATGCTCGACAGAATGAAAAAAGGAATTGCCGTTGAAGATATAAAACGAATTTTCAAGCTATGTCGAAGCAACCATATCCGAACATTTGCGAATTTTTTGCTGAATACCCCCGGCGAAACAGAAGAAGATGTGCAAAAAACTGTGGAACTCAGCGAAGAGATAAAGGCCAGTGCCTATGCCCACGCTGTAACGATTCCGTATCCCGGCACAGCGATATATGAAGAATATGTCAAACCGCCTCTCACGATTGAAGAATATGATTTACTCCTGTTGGCTCAACAAAGATACAGGATTGTTGATGGCAGATTCAGGATAGCAGCTCATAGTCTGGACATAGAACGGCTTGCGCTTAAGTTAAATTTGCGGTTTACATTTTTTCAGAGGCTTCTCTTTTTCTCATTTAATCCGAAATATCTGAAAGTGTTGTTGCATAGCTCAAGAAAGCCGCAGTATCTCTATATGGCTACGGCCTACAGTTTTCGCAATATAATTTATTATACAAAAGCATTGGCAAAGAGATCGAAAAGTATTATCGCCCATTATTTTCGAAAAACGCAGCTGAATTAACGCATAACAAAACTGATAATAATATAACAGAGTAATTATGAGTAATATGATAGACGTTGTTGTTCTCGCGGCTGGAAGCATTAAACAAAAGCTTTATCTCGCCAGATACGGATTTGATTGTCCTGCGTTGCTGCCAATAAATGTTACGGCTATTTCGTGCTATATCTTTGATTTCTACCTTCAGACAAAGAATGTCCGAATCCATCTTGCTGTTGATGAAAAACATCTTGATGCTGTAAAAAAGGAATTTTGCTACTACGAAGACAAGGTTAGCTATATTTCTGTTCCGCCCGCTGAAGGGGTTATTGAAACGCTGAAAACGGTTGTAAGAAAATTGTCCATGCAAAAAGAGGTTAAAGATATTATTGTTAATCTCGTTACAACAATACCAGTGGAATTTCCCGAAAAAAACGAGGTATTCATTTCAGAAAAGCTCCAAAAGAACAATAATTGGTCATCTGTTATATTGAGAACAGATTCGGTTGATTTTTGCTTCAAGAATACCCCCTGTGAAGAACGCGGTTATGCTTTTACAGGAGTTTTCAGAACTAATAAAACAGATTTATGTAAGGCGATGGAAGATAAAAAGCTTTTTGCAAATGATTTGCTTTCAGTCATCAGGGGTTTAGGTAGTAACACTAACATATTGTTTAAAAAGACGCACTGGCTTGATTGCGGCCATGAGTCAAATTACTACGAAACGAAGATGGATTTGGTAACGAGCCGGTCATTTAATCATATTCGCATAGATAGAACTGCCGGTATTATTACCAAATCATCTAAAAATACGGATAAATTTAAAAACGAGATTAACTATGTGCATATGCTCCCGAAGGAACTGGCGGTTTTTTACCCGAGGATTCTTAGTGAAGTGCGAACAAATAATGACTTTACACATGTGGATATGGAATACTACGGGTATCCGACAGTTTCAGAGTATATGTTATTCTGGCAGTTGAATGATGATGGATGGCAGAGACTCTTTGAAGCACTGGAATTCATACTGAACCTCCAAAAAAAGCACAAGTATTCGATAAGTCATAAAGCTTTTCAGGGGTTTTATTACAATAAATGTCTGACGAGAATAAGCGATTTTGAAAAGCAGCTGCCGGAAAAGTACCAACAACTTTTAAAAGCACAACGGTTGAATATCAACGGGCAGGAATACCAGAATTTCAGAGTTCTTGAATCCCGGATATCAGAAAAACTTGACAGGCTTTACAATGAAGATGATTTTTGCATTATGCATGGTGATTTTTGTTTTAATAATATGCTTTACGATTTAAATTCCGGAGTTATGCGGCTTATAGA
The DNA here is from genome assembly GCA_000993535.1 of Candidatus Uhrbacteria bacterium GW2011_GWF2_39_13. GTDB lineage: Bacteria > Patescibacteriota > Patescibacteriia > UBA9934 > GWF2-40-263 > UBA12478. Next base: position 8,340 of record LBWG01000014.1, read on the forward strand.
CGCTCGCGGCAGTTTTGGCGAACAGTGTATAGGTATTTATGGTGATTTTAAATATGATATTGCGAAGCTTGCGCATTCAGTAATTGGATATTATGATTATATCGTCAACTATAAGTTTTATCTTAGACAATTATCAGATACGAAGTTCGTGTACAGTATAAATTTGAGGCCATGGCAGGATTTTTTATGCCAACAGACGAATTCTCTTATAAAACAACAGGGCTACAACCCAGATGATATATTGTTTTTAGCTGGTTTGATATTTGTTTCAATATGTCCTTTACACAGCGATAACACAGAAAAGCAAGTCATGATATATTTAAAAGGCATTCAGCTTTTAAATGATTTTGTAGGGAGTTAATAAATGACACGGATATGTATAGACCTTGATGGCGTTGTATGCAACATTAAAATGCCGCATGAAAAATACTCTGAACTTTTGCCTGTTGAAGGAGCTAAAGAAAGGCTTCAGCAGCTAAAACAGAATGGGCATTATATTATACTATATACGGCCAGACATATGAAAACAACCGGTGCCAATGTCGGATTGGCAATGGCTCGGATAGGAAAAGACACATTAGATTGGCTTATAACTCATGAAATACCGTACGATGAGATTTATTTTGGCAAGCCATGGGCAGATATTTACATTGATGATAATGCGCTGCGATTTGAATGTTGGGATAAAATCAATGGCGATGGCTCCGGGCTTCCGATATCAAACGAAAAGCTTATCCGAGGAGATAAATAAGTGAATTTTGTCATTCCAATGGCCGGGAGGGGAGACAGGTTTGTGAAGGCCGGTTTCAATATTCCCAAAATGCTTATAGAAGCTCACGGCAAAACTATTTTGGAATGGTCTGTTGATTCTCTTCCTATAGAACTATGCACAAACCTGATATTTATCGCTCTCAAAGAACATAACGATAAATATGATTTACACAGGATATTAGATTTGAAATATGGCTCTAAAACCAATGTTCGCTTGATAACCATTGAACAGGTAACAAGAGGACAGGCTGAAACCGTTTTATGTGCTGAAAAACTGCTGAACAAAACCAAAGCTCTGGTTATTTTCAATATTGACACTTATTTTGTATCGAATACAATTAAAAACTCCTTATTAAGAGAGGATGTTAATGGTGTTCTGGGGGCATTCAGGAGTAGCGAATCTCGTTTTAGCTTTGCCCGGATGGATGAGAGCGGATATGTTAGGCAGACCGCGGAAAAAATCCCCATCTCTGACTATGCGTTGACTGGATTGTATCATTTTTCAGACTCGCAGGCTTTTATAGATGTGGCAAAAAAACGCATCAGACAGAATAAAACTGACAAAGGCGAGTTTTATATCGCGCCGATGTATAATGACCTTATCCAGCTTGGCAAAAAGTTTATTATAGACATTGCCAATGAACACTGGATACTAGGCACCCCAGAGGAACTCGAGGATTTCCGTAGTTCCTTTAAATTTTCAATTTAATATTTTTAATATTACAGTTAGCCACCTATGATCGATGAAATATGGAGCTGTGAGAACAAAAAGACAGCAAAAAGATTCCTGATGCTTTCTTTTGCGGTTTTTTTTTCCAAGGGGGCTTCTCTATTAGTTAATGTTATAGCGGCTAATAATTTGGGAGTGGAATTATATGGAGTCTTTAAGTACTACAATACAATAGTTTGTTATTTTTTGCTTGCGCTTAATCTTGGATTTGATGTTTATTTTCTTAGAAAGTGTATCAATTCAGAACTACCAATATCAAAAGCTCTGGGGATACAGCTTTGTTCACGTGGTTGGCTATCGGTTATATTTTTTCTCATATTAATACCCTTCGGTATCTATAAGCTTGGTTATCCGGGCAATCTGATTCTAATTCTATTGTCATTCAAGCTTATAATTTTTGTGTTTAATATCGAATGGCTGATCAGATTATATGAAAACTTCAAATTGTTATCAGTGCTGACGATTGTATCAAGTGTTTTTCTGCTTCTTTTTGTATGGTTTTTTGTTTGCGGCAATATGGGAGTCGCCGTTTTGTGTATAGCATTTCTTGTTTCGGACATGGCGATGGTCGTCGGGCAGTGGATATTTGCAGGCCGGCATATTGCACGCCCCAGCCTATTGGAAGTCTGGAGCAACATAAAGGAAAGTGTTGTTATCAGCTTATCTTGTTTTATGGTATCAATTTATTACAACATTGACACTTTAATGCTTGGAATATTCAGAAGCAATTATGAGGTAGGACTCTATTCGGCCGCCTATACGATACTATTGGCTTTCATATTTCCCGCTGCGGTGTTATATCAGGTTTATGCTCCGCGGTTGTCTGCGAATATTATGAGCAAGCAGATTCTGAAAGATTACGTCTTTCATGCTTTAATTATAGGGGGTGCGTTGTTTGCGATTCTTTTTTCATTTCACAGGTTTCTGATACTGAAAGTGTATGGACAGACATATGCCGGGTCCGTGAATGCCCTGCTGTGGTTGTCGATTGATATAATTCCGTGTTATTTGGCCGGGGCATTTTCGATTCCAATAAATTTGTGGGGCTTTCACAGGGAATATTTATATATAGTTACATTTGGAGCAATAGCAAATATAATAGGAAACTACTTTTTTATTCCTGAATATGGGATAAATGCGGCTATTGCCACAACGATTTTATCAGAAGTCCTTGTTTTTGTTTTGGGAGCAGGTTGTATTTATCTGAAATTCAAAACAAAGGAAAGTTCATAATTTTAATTTTGAGTTGACATGAAAGAATTTGAAATAAGAACTATAAAAGACATTTACCTAATCAAATATGTATATGAACAATTTGATCAGATTGTTGTTTATACAAAAACATTAAAAAATCAAGGCGTGCTTCGGCATGCTTTTAAATATGCTTTCTGGGCATTAAAGGACAATGGACATATTATTGTTAAGGATCAGCAGTCCTGTCGGTTTGGGGTTGGCAGAAAAAATTCGGATTTTTGGGTGGTTCGGAGTGAATTCTTTAAGACTTTATACAATGTTGTCTGTGTTCTTGAAGTCAGCGACGATAAAAGGTTTATCAGGGTTCAAAAACAATCATCCCATCATTTTGACAGTATCTCGTTCGGCTTATTATTTTCAGGAAGCGATTCAGAAAAAGAATTGCTTAAATCCGTTGTTGAAAGTATTGCAAAAAATACCGCTATCCGCCATATAAAACACGAGGTTATTATCTGCGGCCCGGATAGTTTTGATCCGGCACAGATAATAAATCAGCATCCCGATATTAACATCAGATATTTGGTATTCAACCATGCGTACGAAGCAGGAAGATTTGTTGTCTGTAAGAAGAAAAATTATCTTTATAAGCATTGTCAATATGAAATAATTTCGATAAGTCACCTTCGCATTATGTATCCTGATGATTTTGTAGAGAAAATTATTTCGCGACAGTTTGATATAATTACCCCGAGAGTTGTGGTGAATTCACCATCTGGCAAACAGTTTAGTTATTTAGATTATATGTTATTGGAAACCTATGATGTTACCGCATCAGGTATAAACAGAAGATTTGATAGGATATGGTTTGGTGACAATTATTTTGGTTTTTTGCGAAGCCGAGTTGCTTTTATTGATGGTGGATTAAATGTGTTTAATCACCTGGCAATAAAAGAGCCGCCTTATGATGACCGTCTCTCCTGGGCTGAAGCGGAAGATGTAGATATGTGCTATGGTCTGCATCAGCGAGGTTTTTTGATTGACTATTTTGATGACATTAAATGTGAGTCGGCCACATGCAAAACTAATCTTGCTGGCTGGAGATTTCTCATTAAGCGATTAATATCCCCGTTATATAAATAAAATGATGTTGCTGCAATTAATTAATTATATCGCTGTATTTATTGTATTCTGTGATGCATTTACTTTGCAGAATGCTCTGCCGTTTATGGAGTTGAGACTTAGCTACCCTTTAATGATTTTGGTTTTTGCATTGTGTCTTCCGTTTTTAAGAGGTATTCCTTTTAACAGAACGTTTCTTTTCATATTTGGGGTCATAATTGTTTCTTCGCTTTATAATACTTATGTAGGCAAAGATACTTTTTTCCTTTTAACAAAGCAAGTTATAGGGATATTTTCAAATGCTCTGCTATTTTATCTTTTGATAAAAGTGAACCGATATGATGTAAAGAGACTATTTAAGGTTTATCTAAACTTTGCGATTTTAACAGCAGTAATTGGATTATTTCAAGAGTTAAACTATTTATTGGGGGTTAGAGCAGGTTATGATTTTAGCTACATACTTGTATCGTCTCTGCATATAAGTCCAGCAGGTTTTTTAAAGATTACCTCAATTATGTCTGAACCATCGGCTTTTTGCTATGTCATGATTCCGGCATTCTTTGCAGCGATCCGCTCTTTCACAAAAAGTGAGTTTAAATTTTTAAACAGGCGTACGAGTTTGATGATTATTTTGTCTTTTATTTTTTCTTTTTCCTTAGTTGGTTATATAGGGATGATTTTTTCGGTCATGTTGCTGTTTTTAAATTATGCCAAAGTAAAATATTTCGTGATAGGCATTGCGGTTATGTCTATACTCATGTTTTTTGCCTACATCAATGTAGCTGATTTACGGATGCGAGTTGATGACTCTGTTGGCATCTTTACTGGAGGCAAAAAACTGGAACAAACTAATCAAAGCACTTATGCGTTGTTTAGTAACGCCCTGGTCGCATGGGAAAGCTTTAAGGATAACCCATTATTTGGTTCCGGCTTAGGCTCACATAGCATTTCCTATGGCAAATATATAAATAAGGTCGTAGATGTTGATGCTGTTCATCCCGGCTACCTGTTCACAAATAGCGGCGACGCAAGCTCATTGTTTTTCAGGCTTATGTCTGAAACAGGCTTGTTAGGTTCAGTATCTGTTTTTTGTTTTATTTTTAGATTTTGGATTTTGAAAAATAATGACAAGAACAACGTTATGTGGATTGTGAACAATGCAATTTTGACTGTGTTTTTAGTCAGAGCAATCAGGGGCGGCCATTATTTTGCCGGAGGCACTTTCTTTTTTATGTGGCTGTATTATTTCAGCGGCAAGTATGGTATTATATGTCATGATGATGGCCAATTGCAACAAGACACTAACCACAATTTGTCTCATATATAGAGTTATGTGTCTTTATGAATATTGTTAGAAATCGTATTATAGGAGAATTACGTAAATGTTAAGTACAGATAAAGCATGGGAAAAATGGGGACAAACTGATCCTTACTATGGTATTCTCGCAAATGATAATTTTAGAAAAGAAAAGTTAAATGCTGAGAACAAAAGGGCTTTTTTTGAATCCGGCGAGGAGCATATTAAATTTATTATGGATATTATCGATAAGCACATAGATACCGGTTTTGTTCCATCCAGTTGTCTGGACTTTGGCTGTGGAGTTGGCAGATTAGTCATACCGCTTGCGAAACGCTATAAATATGTTGTTGGCATAGATGTTTCTGATGCGATGCTGACAGGGGCAAGGCAGAACTGCCTGAACAATAAAGTAAAAAATGTAGATTTTTACAAATCTGATGACAATTTGTCCGCGGTGAGCGGCAAATTTGATTTAATACACTCCAGCCTGGTTTTTCAGCACATACCTGTCAACCGTGGTGAACGTATATTGAAGAGACTGCTTGAATTATTGAATGATAAAGGCGTTGCAGTGTTGCAGTTCGTTTTTTACAGAGATGCCTCATTTTTGAAAAAGTTTAGTTGCTGGCTGCAGAAAGGAATTCCATTTTTTGCCAATGTTGTAAATATTTTTAGAGGACGAAAATTTCTTCAGCCACCGGTACAGATGAATAGTTATGATATTACAGAGATAACTAAATTATTGAAAGATAATGGTGTTGAGAATTTCTTTGCCATTCCTACGGTAGATGGAGAATACTACAACATAACTCTTTTTTGCAGAAAAACGAATTAACGCGAAAAAATGAAAACCCTTCATATTATTCCGAATATTGCCGCCAGAAGAGGCGGGACAGCTTATGCGGTGATGAATATATTGGCTCTTGAAAGAAGCCTTGGCATAAACAGCACTGTCATTAGCATAAACGCTGACGGAGTTGATGCCGAGTTATTTAAATCAGCAAAGCTGGTGGTGTTAAAGCCTTCATTTCCAAAACGATTTTTATTTTCCAAAGACGGGAATGAGTGGTTAGAAGAAAATGCTCACAACTATGATTTGGCAGTGATTCATACTATTTGGGGCGGATTTCAGGTCAAGGCAGCACAGATTTTACATAAGAATAATATACCTTTTATGATATGGCCACATGGTTCGCTTGACCCTTTCGACCTTCAAAAAAAACATTATCTAAAGAAGTTGTTAGGTCCGATTGTGATACGCCAGATGCTCGATAAAAGCAAAGCTGTTATTTGTACCGCAAAACGGGAAGCGGAAAAAATAGAAATGTACGGCTCAAAAACCGCTCTAAAGATTTTGCCGCTACCAGTCTCTCCGTCCGGCAAAAACGGAAAACGAGACAACTTTCGCCATAAGCATTATTTGGGCGATAATGATTTTGTTTTGCTGTTTTTGTCTCTGATATATTATAAGAAAGGTCTTGGCATTCTCATTCCAGCCATTAAAAAGCTGTCTATATATTATCCAAATATCAAGCTGGTGATTGCCGGGGCGGATTTGAATGGTTATGAGAAGAAAGTCCGCGGCTGGATTCGAAAATATTGCTTAGAAGACAATGTTATAATGACAGGTTTTTTATCCGGACAGGATAAATACGATGCATTTGCCGGGAGCGATTGTTTTGTATTGCCCTCTATGAATGAAAATTTTGGAATTGCCGTGGTTGAGGCGTTAAACGCTTCTTTGCCCGTGTTGATATCCCGAAATGTATATATATGGGAAGAAATAATCGCAAGTGGCGGTGGATGGGTATGCGATTATTCAGTTGAATCATTGGCAGAATCAATCAAGAGCATACTTGAGAATCCATCCGACTTGAAGAATAAAAAAGACCGGGCCGTATATTCAGCCAGACAGTTTTCTCCTGAAAATCTCAAACCATTATACAAAAATTTTTATGAAGAGTTTATATGCCAAGAAAAATAATCAGATTGCTTGAAGTATTAAACGAGCCTGACGCATTCAGACAGTTTATTAAGCTGCGAAACAGGTTTTCCATTTCTTCATTCCATATAAATAGAATGATATCAAACTATCAGCCGATATTTCATACGGTTATTGATGCCGGCGCTAATGTGGGACAATTTGCTCTGGCAGCAGCACAAAGATTTCCTATGGCTGATATTCATTGTTTTGAGCCTGTCCCTGATGTGTGCGAGATTCTTAAAAAGAATACAAAAAAAATTTCCAAAATACATATATATAATTGTGCAGTTGGCGATATAAGCGGCAAGATTAAATTCCACCGAAATGATTATACGCCTGCCAGTTCAGCGATGGCAATTCAGGGAGATATGAAAGAGCATAACCGTGCTAATTGCCAGACGCAGCATACGAAGACAATTGAGGTAGATGTCTTTAAAATAGACGATTTAGTTTCGACTTTCAGCATCAATGTTAAAAAACCGGTATTGTTGAAGCTGGATGTGCAGGGGTATGAAAAAAAGACGATTCAGGGAGCGGTCAAAACATTAGAATCCATCGATTATATCGTTCTGGAAGCAACATTTGTTAAATTATACGAAAATCAGCCGTTATTTGACGAATTGCATGAGATGCTGCACAATATCAATTTCGAGTTTATAGCCCCTTTAGATGTAAATGTCGGAATTAATAAATCGATAGTTGAAATGGATATTTTGTACAAACGAAAAAACTTATGAAAATAGTGTTAATCAGCAATCCTGTTAGTCGCAGGCAAAGACCTGATTATCCGCCGCCCGGCATTGCCTATTTGGGCGCTGTTGCGCATCAGAAGGGACACGAGGTTTTACTGCTTGACGGAGGACTTTTAAGTTGTTCGCAGATAATCAGTAAAACGCGACTGTTTTCTCCGGATATTCTTGGTGTAACTTGCTGGACAATAGACCGTGGGATGGTTTGGAAATTGTGTGAGATGTTGAAGCAGACCGTTCCGAATGCAATTCTGATTATGGGTGGACCACATGCTACGATATATCCGGAGCATATTTTCAAATTGACACATACTTCGGCTGTTGTTCTTGGCGAGGGTGAAGATACATTTTCTGATATTATTGATGCTATCAGCGAAGGTAAAGACTTTAAAAGCATTCCAGGGCTGGCGTTGCGAGCCAAAGACAACAATGTGTTTTATACCGAGATTCGTCAGCGAATTGATGATTTGGACAGGATTCCATTGCCGTATTACGCTGGTTTTGAAAACTTCAGTTTCTCTCATTATTGCAGTCATCCGCCGCTGCCTTCGCCATCGGCTGCTATAATTTCTTCCCGCGGCTGCGTGTTTGACTGTTCCTATTGTGCCTCTGTGCGTTTTTGGGGAAGCACATGGAGATTTCGTTCGCCAGAGAATATTTTGGCGGAAACAGGCTGGTTAGTTGAAAAGTATGGAGTTCGGTCGTTGTTTTTTTACGATGATAATTTTCCAGTTAATAAAAATCGTGCTATCGCAATATGTGAGGGGATTATTAAAAATAAATGGGATTTAAAATGGGCGTGCTGCAGTCATGTAAAAATGATAAACAGTGAACTGCTTAAAGCAATGAAAGCCAGCGGCTGCATAGCAATAGATTTCGGGGTGGAAAGCGGCGATGATAATATCCTTATGAATATTAATAAATGCCAAAATCACAAAGACATTGAAAGAGCATTTAGCCTTACAAGTGAAGCAGGCATTTCGGCGCAGGCGTATCTGATGGTAGGCAATCCCGGAGAAAGTGAATCGAGCGTAGATAATACTATAGAACTGATTAAACGTATCAAACCAAGAATGTGCGGCACTAATATTCTCTGGCTGCTGCCTGGGACAAAAGTATATCAGGATGCTGTGCGTAACGGCTTTATCAACGATGACTACTGGCTGACAAATAATGATGTGCCTTACAATCTTCAGGAACATTCGATGCGCAATCTTGTAATGCTTCGTCAAAGACTTATGATGGGAATCGCAAAAGAGAAAAACGGTATCAGTTTGAGAGTCAATAATTATCTTAAATGCTTATATTATCGTCATCCATTCCTTTCTCGATATCGTTCATTAGTTCCAAATATTTTCAGGTAAATTTTGTCTTCAATGGAATGCTAAATGAAAATTCTTCTGATTGACCCGCCTTTTTTTCGTTTTATGGGTTATTATAATCGTTATTTTCCCATAAGTCTTTCCTGTCTTGCTGCAGTATTAAAAAAGGAAGGGCATGAAGTATTGATATATGATGCGGATTGTAATATAAATCCTACAAAAATGGATTTTACTCGTCTGGAGGAGGACTATCCCGATTATCTGAAATCTGTCAAAAATGATAATCACCCCATTTGGCAGGAAATGCGAAAGAAGGTTGCCGATTTTAAACCTGATATTGTTGGTATTACAGTATGGACGACCTTTATAGCTTCTGCTTTTAAAGTAGCGTCTCTATGCAGGGAATATAACAAGTCCCTTCCCGTAATAATGGGTGGGCCACATATATCTATTAAACATAATGAAGTAATAAATATCTGCCCTGATGCTGATTTTCTGGTTAGAGGAGAAGGGGAAGAGACTATTTTGGAACTTGTTAATGCCCTTCAAAAATATAGGGATACTAAAAACAAAGATATTTTAAATAAAGATTTGTTGGCAATAAAAGGGTTGTCTTATTGGGATAACAATAAAATAGTTAATAATCCCATTAGGCCTTTTATTGAAGACCTAAACTCGATGCCGTACCCGGCAAGGGAATTATTGTACAACAAAAACACCTACAACTCTGAAGATATGGGGCTTTTAATGATGAGCAGGGGCTGTCCTTATAATTGCCTCTATTGCGCCACAAGTATTTGGCAAAGAAAAATTCGTTATCGTTCAATAGACAATATAATTAATGAAATCAAACTGGTAATAAATAACTACAATACAAAACAATTTACATTCAAAGATGATTCTTTCACCGTCAACCGTAAAAGAGTCGTGGAATTCTGCGATAGATTAAAAGAGGAAAAACTGAATATAAGCTGGGATTGCAACACGAGAGTTGACCTTATAGATGAGGAATTACTCAAGATAATGAAGTCGGCCGGGTGTAATAGTATAAAGGTCGGCATAGAAACCGGCAGCGATAGAATACTAAAGCTGATAAACAAGAACACGACATTAGCCCAGGCAAGAAAAGCCGCTAAACTGCTTAGGAAGGCAGGCATTCACTGGACTGGATATTTTATGATGGGACTGCCATCGGAAACTAAACAGGAAACATATCAAACATTAAAGTTTATGAGAGAACTTAAGCCGGATTTCGCATCCTTGAGCGTTTATGAGCCTTTCCCTGGAACAGAATTATTCGACATAGGCGTTAAAATGGGACTTGTTCAGGAAAATCGAACATTAGAGGATTTTTACAGTATTTCACCCAAGTACTATTACATCAAAGACATTAACAAAAGGGTAGATACTATGCCAAATGAGGAATTTGAACAGCTTGAATCAGAGATGAAGCAGGTATTTCACCGTTATAATATGGGCATAGGCAAATTAGCCAAAAGAGCCATTGCAAAGAGCAGGGTTTATATTCACGAGCCTGCTATATTTTTTGATGATATCAGAAAGTTCCGGAGCTGGACAAGGTGAATAGTTTGAAAGTGTCGGTTATTACAGTTGTATTTAACAATGCGGCAATGATTGAGCATTGCATAAATAGCGTTCGTGCGCAGACATACGCCGATATAGAACATATTATTGTTGATGGCGGCTCTACAGATGGCACTGTTGAGATTATAAATAAATACCAGAATAGCCAAACAAAGGTTGTGTCTGAACCCGACAAAGGCCTGTATGATGCAATGAATAAGGGGATAATGCGTTCTACGGGAGATATCGTCGGCATACTCAATTCCGATGATTTTTATCCTAACGACTTAGTTATCGAAAAAGTTGTTCGTATAATGTCAGAAAAACAGGTTGAATCATGCTATGGCGATGCGGTTTATGTACAAAGAGATAATGTCAATAGAATCATGCGATATTGGAAAAGCGGTAAATTTTCCAGAAACAAGTTTAAAATTGGCTGGATGCCGCAGCACGGAACATTCTATGTAAAAAAAGGCATCTATACTCGATATGGCTTATTTAATGATGATTTTCCAATAGCAGCCGATTATGAGCTGATACTAAGATTTTTATATAAACACAAAATCACGGCAGTTTATTTACCTGAAATATTATTAAAAATTCGTGCCGGCGGACTAAGTAAGCCAGGCATAGTGAATACTTCAAAGATGTTTTTTGAAAATTATAAGGCTAGTAAAATAAATGGTATCAAGTATCCTATGCTCGTATGTTTTTTGAAACGATTGCTAAAGATACTTCAATTTATAACAAAACCATGACCGGATTGCTTTACGTTTAATCAAGGCCACATTAATTAATGCTATAAAATTATCATGATATTGGATTTGCCAGGAAAAATCAAGTGTTAAGAACATATTCAGCGTTTTTTTCTTTACTTCGGTTTATTATTGATATTATTATCACTGCTTCTATATGGATTGCAGTTTATTATATTCGCTTTTATTCTCCTTTATTTGATACTCCAAAAAGCATACCGCCTATTAATAAGCATTTACAGTTGATGTTGCCGGTAGTATGTATTTGTTGTCTTGCGTTTTCATGGTCTGGGCTTTATATGCCCAAACGCATTAAAAGTATATTTGAGCAAATCGGCAATTTATTGAAAGCGACCTTATTAAGCGGATTGTTTATATTGTCATTTTTTTATTATATGCGAGAAATGCCTTATTCGAGAAAACTCCTGGCGTTTTTTATAGCGATGTTGCCGGTTGGTTTGTTTTTTTCACAAATATTAGTAATGATGACGCTGCGAGCATTACGCAGGAAAGGATATAATCTACGATATTATGCTGTTATAGGGGCTAACAAAAAAGGACAGCAACTGGTCGAAGATATTATGGGAATGGGACATTTGGGGCTAAAGTGTGCATTCTTTGTAGATGACGACCCAACTCTTATTGGAACAACCTTGTTCGGTGTTCCGGTATTAGGCACAATCGAAGAAATTCTCAAATCAATTAAACAGGGAGAAATAGACGAGGCTTATTTGGCTCTTGATAATAATTTGAGTCAAAAAATATATCCTATGTTATTATCGCTTCAAAGTAAGGGAATCACAATACGCATTATTCCCGACTGGGGCAATCTTATATCGCTTAGCAATACTTCAGCTCTCGTTATTGGGTCGCAGACGCTGTTTTCAGCGGAAGATTCTCCATTAAGCGGCCTGAATATTATAATCAAGTGCGTATTTGATGTTGTCGCTGCAATGTTGTTATTATTGTTTTTATGCGTGCCATTCCTTATCATAGTGTTGTTGATTAAGTTTGGCAGCAAGGGAAATGTTTTCTACAAACAGACAAGAGTTGGTATGAATCAAAAGGAATTTACTATATTAAAGTTCAGAACAATGAAAATAGATGCGGATGCCGCGGATAATCCACAGTGGACAGTGCCGGACGACAAGAGATGTACCACGATAGGTAAATTCCTGCGAAGGACAAGCCTGGATGAGATTCCTCAATTGTTAAATGTCATTAGAGGGCAAATGAGTCTTGTTGGACCGAGGCCTGAACAGCCTTTTTTTGTTAAACAATTCTCGGAAGATTATAGAATGTATATGGTCAGACATAAAGTGAAATCAGGTATGACCGGCTGGGCGCAGATACACGGATACAGAGGAAGTTCATCTCTCAAGAAAAGATTGATTTACGACCTGTACTATGTTAGAAACTGGTCATTCCGGCTTGATCTTTGGATTTTATTGCTTACGCCATGGCACCTGATAAAAGGAGAAAACGCTTACTGACGAGTCATAGAATGAAATGATTATATCATTTCATTTTGTAAATACAAAGCTCCCGCTTCTTTCTTCCATCCACCCAAAACGAGCATTCTTTCTCTATTTTCCAATAGTCAAATACTGGATAAGCATTAACATCGTCGCCGAATGTCGGCACTGTTTTTGATTTTAGCATTTCATTCAATGCTTTTATTTTATCTAATTGCAAGGCTGTATTAAAAAGCATAACTTCATCAATCAAGCCATTGAAGTAGTAATCGAGACCTTTTGCGCCATAACCTATACGCACGTTATCATGTGTAATGGCCATATTGCCGGATTTAGATAATGGGGTCCCGTCAATTTTACCATCAATATATATTTTAATATATGAACCATCGTATGTCATAAGAACATGATGCCATATGTTGAGGGGCAAAACAGAGACGCTCTTGGCAAAAGCCCATGAGGCAGGTGAGCCGGCATAGATTCCAGCAGTAATTTTGCCGTCATTGCCGAACTGCATACAGTATGGGCCGTTTTTTGCGATAATAGTGCCAGGCGAAGCAGTAACCGGATAAATCAGTGCTGATAAAGTAATCGAATCTATGGGGTTCAAAACTGAATTGTTTCCACAGTCAATATAACTTTTCATATTGGGATTGAAGCTAAATGCCCAGCCATATTCGCTTGCTGCATAGCTGATGTTGCCATGTGCCGTTGTGTGATTTCTATAGATTGAGTAATCCAAATTATCGTTATTAGCTGCCCAATACCCCACAAGACCTTTTAAAGAGCTGCATTTATTTAGCTCATATAAAAAAGCATCGCTTTCATTATCATCCACTATTGAGCTTGCATCGTATCGAAAATTTTTATCAGATTTTACCTCTTTATGATATTCAAATTTTGAAATCTTTACAATATATCTCGCGGAGACTGGATTTACGGTGGTGTTGTCATTTTCATATTCCATTCCTTTTCGCTCGGCATAGAAAGTTATTCTCTTGTCAGGCACTGCTATTACATCCGCCTGGGTGGTATTTGCGACAAGCCAGTTTGCGGCTTCTCTATAGCCGTATTTTTGTGTGCCGACGAATTTAAACAGCTTCGGCAGACAGATTGCAATTCCAATTATCATCAAAACATAAAACCAGCGATGTTTATCTCTTTCTGTAACCGGCTTGTCTTTTGAAGCTCTTTCGCATATCCAGCCTGCGATTATCTCCATACCTATCGGTATATAAAAAACAGTGAACGCAACCAAAGCCAGCGTGTGCCTTCTGCTTAAAAAATGTTGATGTAATATTTGCCATAACAACATTACAATATTGAATACTATAAATGCCCCGGCATAAAACGCCTGCTCCTGCGATTTCCTTTGCCTGCCGAAATAATACCAGCAGCCGATTAGCAATCCCGGAACAAAATAATACATCAGAGTTTCACAGATGTTTTTTGTCAGGGTTTTATTCCCCATAGTTTTGCCCAGTGATATCCCCGCCACACATATATCCGTGCCGCAGGCAGAATCGGTATTATCGTTTACACTCAACATTGCCGGAAGTTTCAAAATCCGCTGGTCGGGAAACACATATCCTTTTGACTTCATATAAGGAACAGCAATAACAGCAAAACCTGCCGCCAGCAAAATCAAAGCGACAACTGCTTTCGTTCTCCTCATTTTTCCCTCCGGCCTGATAAGATTGAATACAAGCCATACGCCGCCGTATATAAGCAACTGGCAGCCTTCCGAGCGAACCAAATATCCTAATCCCGCCGCTATCCCCGCCAGACCGAACAGCCAGCTCGCCCGTTTCTGCGTTCCCCATAACAGCAGCAAAAATCCATTCGCTAAAAACATCAGTTGTGGCCATTCGGTAAGGGCATCGCTTCCGTATTCAGCCGAGTCCGGCAATACGCTCAAAATTAAAATGCCCCAGAATGCCGCTTTTCGCCCCGCAAAATAACTTCCCACAAAATACAATGCTATTGAAGCGATTAACTTGCTGACAAGTGAAACAGCTTGAGCCGAAACAATCCATCTTTGTAAGGAATCTGTACGAGCGAACAGTCCCACGGTTTTATGCATCAGATAAATAAGAAATGGGTATCCGGGACATCCCTCTATGCTGCGTACGGTTTCAACAAGATTATTACCAACAAATTGTTTTGCATAACCTATATATGATGTGCCGTCTTTTGAAATCAAAACAGTTGTACAGATTAAATATATGCCCACCGCGAGAATAACTGCCGTCAGGATTGCTATATTGATAACATCCTGCTTTTCGGCCAATTGTTTTTTCATACCGGAAATCCTGGTTATGCTTGTCTGCTGTTTTGGCGTTATTTTAGGTTCTACCTCCGCCATTTGCAATAAAAAAGACGTACCGTTCATGGGATTGGAATAGCCAAGGAAATTTTCTTTGTGCCTTTGTGGCTATATTTATAGGATTGCCGTTATTGTATTTGATGGCATAGATTCCCCTGCCATACTCCGCAGGTCTTTGGAGTATTTTCGATAAGAAACAAAGCTCACGGCCAGCAATATAACCGCTCCAAACGCTATAAGCGGGAAAAACCATTTTAAATCCATATACTTGAAAATTAACGCGCCGAACCCCGAACCGGCTATTACG
>LBWG01000015.1 GCA_000993535.1 Candidatus Uhrbacteria bacterium GW2011_GWF2_39_13
ATGGAACAATCTTTTAATTCACTGGTCTCTTGTTTGGATTGCATGTAAGTGGCAATTCGCTGTTCATATACACGGTTTGAAACCACTATTTTATCTTCATTTGCAGACAAAATTCCATAGGTAATCCCAAGATTCACAACGGGATTATCTGCAGCGGCGCTGACTTCCTTGCCCTCGACTGAAACTGCACGTACCAGGGCAAAAAGGTCCTTATTATTTTCAAGATTTTTGATCATGTCATCAAAGTTGGTTGTAGTATACATCGGTCTTGTCAGCCATCGGAATGACCAGTCGACATCTTCAAGCCTCCAGTGTTTTGGATTGAAATCAGGATTCTGCCCCGCTTCTTCCTCGTCAATGTTCTTGCAGATTTTGCTGACAAGGAAAGGATAGCCGCTGGTATAATAGTAAATGCGATTAGAAATGGCATTTAAATCCATTTTAACTTTTTTATCTTTGGCATAGGAAACCAACATGGTTTTAATCTCAGCCGGATTGAAACTCATATCCACATTGAAATCCGCGGCGATATTCCATGGGCTGTTGAGCTTAGTTTCAGTATCCTTGCGGATTTTAAGCTTCAAAGATTTAACATCGTAAACCCCTGCAAGAACAACTGAATGAAAAGTTTTTTCTCCACGATCCCTGCGAAGATATTTATCTCTCAGCATTCCAAGAAAACTTACGAATAATTGATTATTACTGGACTTATCCACTTCATCAATTAGAATCACAATTCTTTTTCCTAGTTCTCTGGCAAAAATACTGACGGCTTCCGACAAAGTTTCAAGATTGCTGACGTTTAAAGCGCATTTTGAAAAATCATCAGTGATTTTCTGAGACAAACTGTTTAATTCCCTCAAAAACATTCTCACAAAAGCGGCTGAAAAGGCAGACTCATTTTCAAAAATAATATCGCCGACACCTTCGAATGAAAGGAAGATAGTAAGGTATTCATTTTTTGATAAATTGTTGAACAACATATTGAGCATAGTTGTCTTGCCGTACTGGCGCGGACGGTTGATGGTAAAATATTTCCCTTTTTCGATGAGTTTCATAACTTCATCAAACTTATGGGCGATATCCACCATATAATGCTTTTGCGGATTGCAACTGCCTGTTACATTGAACTCTTTTTCCATAATAACCCAATTTCTATTTGTCCGTGTTCTGAATATACGATTTTACAGGGCTTTTTCAAGCCGAAGAATGAATCTATGTTTATGCTTAAGTGTCAAATTTTCATCTCAATAAAATTGTTTTCAGAAATCCGCGACTATACCTTTCTTATTTCCACCACAACAATGAATAAGGCTTGGTTTCGCGCTTACCGCGAAAGCAAGCCTTATTCATCGCGTATCAGATTCAGAAAAAGGGTACTATGCGTTTTTAGAGAATTTTGCATAAGTTATTGAAGAATAATGACTAAACCTCAAAATGGCGTTTGTGTCCAGGCACAAAAAAACGGAGAAACAGAGACGGGCGGAGCCCGGTTTATGGCAATTCTGCTTTGCGAAAATCGCGGAATAGAGAAAGCATTGCGTTGCATAAGTCTTTGGGACAAGGGGATCTAAGGTCGTCCGGCTTCGCCTTTGGCTATGCCGTGACACTTTTTCTGAGACAAAAATCATTGAATGCAATTCGTCCGGCTTCGCCATAGGCTATGCCGTGACACTTTTTGTGAGGCTAAAATCCTTTAATTTGAATAATTTGAATTGAATTCGTCCGGCTTCGCCTTTGGCTATGCCGTGACACTTTTTGTGAGACAAAAAGTGGTAGAGCAGACGCAACAAAAACAAAATCCTCTCTGTTTTTCCCTGTTTCTCTTGGCAGTTGATTGCCAACATGTTACCCCCTGTGAAATGCATTTAACGGATTACAGTGCTAGTGCAGTTTTTTATACCAAATTTCGCAAAACGGAGAACACAAGTGAGGCTAAAATCAGGAGTTTTCCTCAATTTTATGTGATTTTTTCTGTTTTCCATGCTTCTATGTTCCTGGTTTCTTTATCGAATGCAGCCCCTATCAATGTAATTGCCGCCGATCATACCCATATGGCAAAAATCTCCTTATCCTCAAACTTTATGGTTTCCGATTTATACTGCCTGTTCTTAGTGAAATCAAAAATCAGCAGGCAGCCTTTCTTCAAGCTATATCAACTGCATGCTCGGAAATCCCATCCTGCAGTTTGATAGAATTTCAAATTAAAACTCGCACATCGCGTAACATTGCCACTATTGTAGCCCCATCAACAATTCTTCGCTGGCATACGAATACATGACTCTCTTATTTTCAGTTCCGTAGCAATAACGACTTTTTCAAAACTACCATTTGCTGATTTTTTAAGCTTAACTGTAAGCATGACCCCTTCGTATCCCATTTTATCGCGGGGTATCCTCAATGTTGTAAGCGGCGGTTCGGATATTGAGGCTTTCTCTATATCGTCTATGGAAGCAATTGAAATATCGTTCGGAGTGCGAATACCTTTTTCCCCCAGGTGTTCAATAACACTGAAGGCGGCAAGGTCGGTTGTTGTCAATATCGCGCTCGGAAGTTCGCGGGTTTTGAGAAGGGCATCAAGAGTATGTCCGATTTCGTTATTGTTTTCGAATTTCAGGGAATATTTTTCCTTATAAACATTATTTAGGCTTAAAGCCTTTACAATTCCCCTAATTCTCGGGGCAATTGAAATCATGGCTTTTTCAGATATGCTCAGGCAGGCTATATTTGAATGTCCTTTTCCCAATAAATATTTGACCAACTCCAGGCAGCCATTTTCAATGTCCACAGTTACTAGATTAACTTTTCCGCCGTTGTCCCAACAGGCGATCACTACATATGGAACACTTTCATTTTTAAGGGCCACCGCAATTTTTTCATCATTGGGGTTATAGCCGTACGAGAGTATTCCATCAAGTTTTTTATCTTTTACAAAGCCAAGAATGTCTTCCGCATAAAAGCGGAATTTTTCTTTCGATATTATTTCGAGCTCGCAATTGAGTTCCGCGGTAGCTTTGCTTATTCCCCCGAACA
This sequence comes from Candidatus Uhrbacteria bacterium GW2011_GWF2_39_13, assembly GCA_000993535.1. Classification (GTDB taxonomy): domain Bacteria; phylum Patescibacteriota; class Patescibacteriia; order UBA9934; family GWF2-40-263; genus UBA12478. The sequence continues at coordinate 3,034 of LBWG01000015.1, forward strand.
CATCCACATAATTGAACATTTCAACTGGCTGTCCGTCTGAAATCATAGCCGGACATATTACTATGCCAAGCTTAAGCCTCTGTTCTTTTCTGGGTATTGCAATATAAGTTCCACAACCACGTTTTCTGATAAGGGTACCGGAAGCCACAAGTGTTAAAATAGTCTTATTTACGGTTTCACGGTTAAGTCCATATTTTTCAGCAAGCTCAGTCTCTGAGGGAATTTTGTCTCCGGCCTTATATCTGCCGGATTTAAATTGCCTCAACAGCAAATCCTTTAGCTGCTCAAATTTCGGTTTTTCCTTTATGATCATGATTATTCCATGTTGCTGGGTTACCGTGTCAACTATTTACGTTTGTAATTATAGGATTTTTTATTCAATTTGTCAAGAAATAATTTAAAAAAAAGACAATATTTGCTTGACAATAGAAGGAATAATGACTATAATATAAATGTTGATGGGTTACCCATTGTCATAAATGAAGTCGCCTGACAATGGCAATATTTAAAGATACTCAATTATAAACGAACATAATATTTTGGAAACCCATGTTAAGAACAATTAATGGCAATTGGCTTTGCGTCATTTGAAAATTTTATCAAAAAGAGAGGGGCATTTATGGCTTATGACGGGGTAATAAAGGATTTTGAGTCCATCAGGAGGAAGGAAACGCCGAAACGCCTGCCTTGCGTGGCGTGCAGCGAGGAGTTTGACGTCAAGTGGTACGGAAAGTACGACTACGAGGACTTCTGTCAGGACGGGGATAAAATTTTCGAGGTGTATAAAGCCGCCATCGAAGAATTCGATTATGACTGGGCGTGGTGTCAGATAGATGACTGTTTCGAGTTTGAACCTGCCGGGGTCGGATGCGTCGGCGAAGGAAACATTCTCAGGGCAACGCACGGTTATCTGCCGGCTACAAGAGAATCCCTTGAAAAGCTTCCTGAAATGAACCCGTTGAAAGACGGGCGGATGCCGGAAAAGCTCAAAGCCATAAGGAAACTCCGTGATTATTTCGGAGATTCGGTTCTTGTTACAGGCTCGTGCGCGGGACCTTTTTCCGCGGTTGGCCTGATGTGGAGCATTGAAGAGTCAATGGTTATGATGCTTATGGATGAAGAGCTTCTCCGCGACGCCATGGAATACTGGAGAAAGTTTTACATGCGTTACATAAAGGCGCAAAAGGACGCCGGGGCGCACGCCATATGGTTCGGCGACTGCAACACATTCAGCAGTATGGTGTCCGTGGAACAATACAAAAAATATATATTCCCACAGACAAGGGAACTCGTTCAATATGCCGAAAACGAAATCGGGGTTATGATGTGGATGCACAACAGCGAAATATCCATTCCGCATGTGCTTTCGCATATTCCTCTCGGACTGAGTTTCGAGAGCATCGGGCCTGCGGCGAATATCGCGGAAATGAGGAAGGCCACAAAAGGCAGACACTCCATAAGCGGCAACCTTGACCCCATAGAAGTCCTTTGGAGAGGCACGCCTGAAATTATCAGCAGGGAAGCCGAAAGAATTATCGGGATATGCAAGGATGGTGGCGGATATATTTTCAATACCGGAGAGATGAACCCGCGCGACATCCCGGAAGAAAATATGAAAGCCATGATGAGAGCGGCAAAGAAAATCTCGAAATATTGAAAAGGATTCTATGAAAGAGCTTTTTACCACAGGCACGAGAATAGATTTGGAAGCATCTGAAATACTGATGAAAACCGATTTTTTCTCTGGTAAAGAAGCATTGAAGGAATGGGTGAGCATCGGTGACGCTTCATGGGCCATAAAAGACGGAGCGCTTGAGGGCGAATGGAAAAAAGGCGGCAAATCAAGCCATGGACAGATATTCAGCCCTCAAACTTTTACAGGCAATATCATGATGGAGTTTGAAGCTGAAACTGTTCCACCGTCAGACCATGACTTGATCTGGTGGTGGAAGGTTATTCTGAATAATGACAAGAGCAAATGGGAAAAAGCTTATATCGGCGCTCTGGGCGGCTGGTACTCAAACAGCGCCGGAATAGAAAGCGTTTCAGGAGATTTGTTTACCATAACGCCATTGTTCAAAATGGAGGCTGGGCGCAGGTATAAAATACAGTCCGGCTCAATCGGCAAGACCTGTTTTATGTTTGTGGATGAAAAACTTATTCTTGAAATCCTGGACAAAAATACGCTTGCGGAAAGTGTTCAGACCAGCGTCGGCTTCGGTGTTTACCGATCCCATGTACGAATAAAAAACCTTACTGTTTACAGATTGAAATGGAAACAGATCAAGGTGTCATATTGAGAAAAAACAGGGAAACTTTACTTAGGGGGAACGCATGTTAAGAAAAGGAAAGATGTTCAGCAAAAAACAGAATATATGTGATTCCCGTTATTCTTTGGGATACATGTTTTTCACGTTAATCGAGCTCTTGGCTGTGATTGCTATTATTGCTATTTTGGCCAGTATGCTGTTGCCGGTCCTTAAAAAAGTTAAAGAAAAAACCAATCAAATAGTTTGTGCCAGTAACATGAAACAGATAAACCTTGTTTCCGTTTCATATTATGATGACTATGGCTACACAATGGCAGGTACTTCAGTAGACTCAACTTTAGAATATGCTCTTACTCCATATCTAAACTCCAAACTCTCTTCCAATCAATGGTATTTGGTAAAAATATGGAAATGCCCTGAAAGCAAAGATACGAATACAATAAATCATACGATATACGATTTGTCTTTTGTTCAAAATTCACAGTATTTAGGAAAAAAACTTGCATCATTGAATCCCAAAATGGTTTGGCTGGCAGATAGGACTGCTGACATAGCCAATGAACAATTTTGGGCATCTATTCATCTTCCTTTTCAATCAGATGAACGAATTTCAGCAAGACATAACAAGGTTGCCAACTGTGCTTTTGTAGATGGACATGTTGAAGCGATGAAATATTCCGTGATGACATTAAATAAATTAAATGGTATTGAATAACAATTAAAGAAAGGACTGCCCCACCTTATGAAAGAAGCTAGAAATATCTTAAAGAGATATCAAGGAAATCCAGTAATGAAACCAGAGGACTTCCATGGGATTGCCAGAATATTTAATCCGTCTCCTGTAAAATTCAAGTCCCAGACAGTGTTGCTTGTCTCAGTAAGAAATTTCTATTCTGAAACAAATTATGGAGAAACAAGAGTTGCTGTGAGCGATGACGGAATAAACTTCAAGCTTGGAGAAAAACCGTTTATAAATCTTGAATCTTCAGAAATCCCTTTTTCTGAGTTCAAAAATCCCATTGACAATAGATGCACTATGATTGATGGCGTTTTCTATATTGTAACTCCAGTTGGACATTCTGTTTTCAGCGAACCATTCGGGATATTGGGAAAAACTTCCGATTTTAAGAAGTACGAATTAATTGATATTATTTCTCTGCCTCAGAACAGGGGGACTTCGCTTTTTCCTGAAAAAATAAAAGGTAAATACTACAGGCTTGACAGGCCCGGGGCCGGAAACAATTCAAAAGGAACAATCTGGATCAGTTCTTCTCCAGACATGATACACTGGGGTTGCTATCGTCCCCTTCTCTCTCCTGGTTACAGATATTGGAACAATAACAAAATAGGCCCCACCCCTCCTATAAAAACAGACAAAGGATGGCTAGTAATAATACATGGGGTTCATATCCCTGCCAGCGGCCCAAAATATTACATCGGAGCAATAATGCTTGACCTGCAAAATCCAGAAAAGATAATAGGAAAAACAAATTCTTATTTACTTGCGCCTGATGAAGAATATGAGCGACATGGCGCCTGTGACAATGTAGTATTTCCGTGCGGAGCAATCGCTGACTATGAAGATGATGTTCTAAGACTTTACTATGGAGGAGCGGACAACTGTGTATGTCTTGCAGAAGGTTCCCTTAAAGAAATAGTGGACGCTTGCCTGAATGGATACTGAAAAAACAGATTTCAAAAGATTTGAAATAATATAAAGATTTTATCAATAAAACAAGGAGAGCAGTTATGTTGAAAAGTATTTCTGAAATCATTTCTTTATCTATGTTGTTCATTTTTTCCGGATGCCTTTCCAAAACAGAACTGGCAAATGAACAGAAGAACTACGTAATGCTTTTCACTTTCACCAATTCATTCTTAAGCAAGGAGAACATTGCCTCGAAGGAAATGATCCTGACAATGAATGAAAGCCCGTACGATGGTTTTGCGGCGACTTTGACGGAATTGGGGTATGAACCTCCTGCGATAAAGGACAACGCTATTTTCAAGGGTGCTGTAGAAGAACTGAAAAAATATTGTCATAAAGATATCTGGCCTGTCTGTCCATTGGCATGCATAGTCCAAAAAGATATAAATCATTGTCATAAATCAGCACAAGATAAAAACCATGAGATGGAAAAAATCAAAGGAATGGACTTGGACAATGAAACGGGGCGGTTGGAAAAATTCTATAAGACATGGAAAGAAAGTTTGATTCTCGCAAGAAAACTTAAAAGTCCTGGAGTAATATTCGACCATGAATTTTATACAAATTATGAGATGTCGCATATTGAAAAATTAGCCGAAGTCCGGAAAGAGAATATGGAAACCATTATCTCTAAGCTCGAAACGATTGGCGGGAAAATGGCCGAAATTGTTTCCGAAATATATCCGGAATGCAAAATTCTCATACTTGAAACTATGCTATACAAACCTTTTGATAAATATTCCTTTACCCCATCTCATATAATACTCGGGCTTTTGAAAAAGGCCGCTGATAAGCGCATTCCCCTCAAGGTTATCGACGGTGGAGAGGTAGGTTTAGGATATCTTCATTCCTCCATCGAATCCTTAAAAGAAAAAATAGCCCAACGCCGACAGATTTATGCGCCATACCAAAGGGAATATCCTAACTTGGAACTTGCCGGGTGCATCGCCCCTTTCATTGACAAAGAAAATCGTCCTTATTGGATGACCCAGTCCAGTTCTCCACAGTTTCCATATTCGTCGGCGGAGGAATTTGTCCCAATGATAAAAGTGTTACTGGGAAATTATCATTTTGTGTGGATTTATGCAGGATGGAAAACGTATATGCCTTTTTTCCCTCCGAGTTGGAAAGAAAATGAAAGGAAACCATATCTTTCCCACGCTGAACGAATGAATGCGGTAATTCGGGAAGCGCGAAAGGAAGCAAAATTCTCAGAGTCTCCTATACCCAATAATGAAGGAACGCCAGTCCCCCAGTCATCATCTATTGAGGACGCCATAAAAAAAGGTGCAAAGATTTATTTTGTGATGACGGGAAAGATTCCTAGAAATGATTTTGCGTTAGCAGATTATCCTTTTGTCAAAAGTGTTGATAACACCAATAAAGTGTTAATTAAAAATCTGAAAAAAACCAATGAAGCCGATTTTTCTTTGGATGTGAATTATTTGAAATGGGTAAAAGGTAATTATGAATGGCCTGGATTCTCAATCATTCCTTCTATCCGGGATGTTTCTGGAATATCGGGACTTATCATAGAACTATGGAATAAATCAGATTATCCTGTTGGAATTACAATCAATGTCAGAGATGATAAAAATGAATACCCGAAAAAAGTAGTATTAGATAAAAATGAGAAAAGGCTTGTCACCCTTAGGACAGATGAAATGTCGGCATATATAGACACTAAAAAACTGAAAGGGGTATCATTTATTAGCACACGACCTAAAGTTGATTTTAATATAGCATTTTCGGATCTGTTTTATTATCCACAAAAAATAAAATAACCATGAAAAGAGTTGCAATAACCAGACATATCATGAATATGCAAAACAGCCATTGGATAGGAATTTGGAAATAACGTTAAAAGTGGAGAGATTGGAATATGTATTCGAAGACATGGTTTGACGAGTTTGCATTGAGAATGAACAGCAAGTCTCATATTGTCGAGGAATTCATAGATACTTCTGTGAAACTGCTTTCAGAACTGGGAGTTAAGGCCGCTCATCATGGCTTTTTAAGCAGAATTAGCAAGGGGGATGGTTTTTCCGTCAAAGGGGAACGAGTTTTTTTTGACGGAAAATATTTGAGAAAACTCATCGAAGAGCGGCGAGGACAAGCCCTTGCCCGGCCGGAAGAACAAAATGGCTTTGTCCCCTCGAAAGAATTCAGCATGGCAATCGGGGGATATTCATTTAACACCATTGACGCTACAGGAAAACAGCGGCCTTCGACTTTAAGCGACTTGATAGAACTTACCAAGCTTGGCGAGGTCTGCAAGTGTAGCGGCCCAAATCCAGTTTTCCCGCAAGATATTCCCATGCCGATGAGAGACCTTGCCGGATACAGGTACTGTTTCGAATACAGCAGTAAAATCTATGGCAGGTTCCATTTCACCAATATAAAGCAAGGGGAATACGCATACCGAATAACAAAAGCTGCCGGATTGAAATTTAATGCTCATGTTTGTTTTCAGGATGCCTTGACAATCAATCCTGAGGATTTGGATAAGCTCCTGTACTTTCTTGATAAAAATGATAAAGACGTATTGCCTTCATGTATAGCTTATCATTTGCCGGGCATAACCGGTCCAATAACGCCAATGGGCTGCAATGTTCTTGCCTATGCCGAAAATCTGGCCGCCCGCATAATATTTAAGCATCTCAGGCCGGATGTTGACATTACCCATTTGCCGGGCTCCGCAGGCCCTGCCAACTTGAAAAACCTCTGCTGGGCGCTTGGGTCTTCCCCCAGTTATACATATTATTCTATGGCTTCCCTTTTCAGAACAATGTTTAATGAAGAAATCATGCAGTTTCCAAGCGCTGTTCCGCTCATGACTGGAAGTGCGGCAATCGATGCGCAGGCAATCACGGAAAAAGCATGCATGGCCTTGGCCGGCGCGCTGGGTGGCGCGAAAAGTTTTTCGAACCTTGGAAATCTTGCCTGTGACGATATTAACAGTGTTGAGCAATTTGTGATTGATTTGGATATCATTGAGTTTGTTAAAAATCATATTTCTTCTATTGGAATGCTTGATGATATGCTGTCTCTTGGCTCAGCCTATGATACAATCAAAGCAAATGTTGTTGACAGAATTGATTTTCTGATGACCGATGAGACTCTCGGCGATTTTAAGAAATTCATAAAGGAGGAATATCTTTTTGATTATAAAAAGGCCCAGCAGTGGGAAAAAGAAAGCAGAAACCTTATATGCAGGGCATCAGAAAGGGCCAGGGACTTAATTAGAAAACATGATTATGTTTGCGATCAGGACAGGCTGAAAGAAATAGACAATATTTACAGGAAAGCCGAAAAAGAACTCTGTTAATAAAATATTCGACATAAGGAACAGATATTTAATGAAACCGAAAAACGCAGGAAAAAAGAATGTAGGTCTGAAAAATTCCGGAAATTTTTTCAGGGAAAATAACTTTGGGGGACTAAACTTTTGGGGAGGAATTATGGCCCAGTATATGTATTTAGTTACTATTGTTCTTTTCATTTATCTGTTTGGAGTCTCATGTTCTGCAATCAAGCAAGATTCACAACAGAATTTTACTTTAGATATTGCCCAATTCAAGAGAGTAGAGCCGGAAGCGAGCGTTACAATCAATGCAGGCCTAAATAAAAAGTATGAATCTGACATCAAACTAGAAGTCGTTCTTAATTACACAGGAGGAAATGAAAGTCATCCATTAGGTTGGCCTGGAGCTGAAATCGTTTTTGATCAGGGGCTTGATGTGTCAAAGTATTCCTCGTTGGATGGGGAAATATATTTCAAGTCCGGGCAGGATGATAACAATGAGGTTCCAAATCTTGAAAGGAAATTGCCTCTTCCATATCCGGCCCTTAAATTAGCCGCATGTTCCGATAATTCCCCTAGAGATAGGATTATGGACTTGCAATTGAGCAGCGGAGAATGGAATAAATTTTCATTCGCGCCAAGCGACTTCGGCGCAAACGGCAAACTTCGCCGCCTATTTTTTTATCTAAATGAGGAATGGTATAAAAACGCCGGATGGGCATCTGGCACTAAGATAACCTTTTACCTGAAAGGATGGAAATTTGCTTCTGTTCAGGAAACCCGGGTCCATTCCTTTGGTTTTCCTAAAATGGTACTCTCGCCCTCTGACAAAAACGCGATTGCCTACATTGATATGTCCGGCAGTCTGGCCGACAAGGATAAAATCCTTTTAGATATATCCACCCTGAATGGGGAAAATCTCCTTTCACAGTCTCTTAATGTGGGTGATTTGAAAAGAGATGGCAGATATTACACCATTAATATTCCGGCAGACAATTTAAAACCGGGAATTTACTTTGTTAAAATGGAGCTGGCCTCTAACGGTAAAAATATCGATTCAAAAGAAGCATTTCTTACCCGTTCTGATAAGCCTCTGCCATATTTATGTCTTTTTTCATTTGCATCTCAGAAATATTTTAATGCTAAAGATATTAACCGATGGATTGCTTCCGCCAACCGTATGCCTTATGATGGAATTTCCGTTTCCTTTGCGGATGGTTATGCCTCCAATTTAACAAAGTGGGAAAAAATATTTCCAATCCTCGAAGAACTTAAGTCGGACTGCAAAAAAGATTTATGGTTTACATGTTTCTATAATCATTTTATTGAAAGGAATGTAACAGCGGCTCATCCCTGCAATAAAAATATAATCCCCTCCTTCAGCAAAATCATAGGAATGGATTTAGATAATGAGACAGGAAATCTGGAGAGATTTTTTAAAGAATTCAAGATTTGCCTGCAAGCCGCCAAATATCTGAAAAGTCCGGGCATCTGCATAGATAATGAAACTTATAACAATTATGGCATGGAAAGCCTGGAAGCGATAGCCACAAGACGAAAAGAATCAGTAGAAAAAACAAGAGGAAAATTATTGAAAATCGGGTATGGCATGGGCGAAATAGTCAAGGAAATATATCCAGACGCTTTAATATGGGTTCTTTTTATAGAAAAGGGGCGCAGTTCTGCCATTATTACGGAAGGTCTTTTGGAATACTTGAAGCTTCATTCTCTGAAAGCAAAAGTAATTGAAGGCGGAGAGCTTTCCATTGGCTATGTTAATGCCTCTCCAGAAGATCTTAAAACAAAATTTATTCAGCGGGCATTGAAAGGTTACGCCGACTGGTTGCATCTTTTCCCTTCAAACCTAATCTTGGGCGCGACTATTGCGCCTGCGGACACTCCTGAATCAAGAACAGGCTGGATAAAAGGTTCCTATGCGTCGTTACCTGATATTAAAAAGGTCGAGGATCTGGAAAAACATTTTGAGACAATATTCGGGAATTATCCATTTGTGTGGATATATGCGGCTTCGGCTGCCGATTTTGATCCCTTTGACAACAAAAAGGCAGAAAGATATCATAAGCTTATATCAGATGTTCTCGCAAAAAACCGTAACCCGAAAAGAGATGAAGGGAAAAAATAGACATGAAAAAGATTTTCACCCTTGTGGAGCTCCTGATTATAATATCAATCATGTGCATCCTGACGTCAATGCTTTTGCCTGCCTTGAAAAAGACCCGTGAAAAAGCAACTTCCATCGTATGTTTGGGCAATGAGAAGCAGATATCGACCGCAATTATGATGTATTCAAATGACAATAACTCATGGCTTGTTCCGTTGAGGTACACAAATCTTTCCACATGGCCGCAATGGCACCATATATTGGAAACCTATGATTATATTCCCGCAAATTCCACGAATCCCAATTGGAATGAATTTACCCTCCCCTCCCATTCAATCTTCAATTGTGCTGCCAAATCTCCTTCGGGAGAGAGCCAGTATTGGTTTGGCTCGAAATATGGCATAAATGTGTACTTTACGGACCTGTTGAATCCAATACTTTTCAAAAAGGAAACTTCATTCACAAAACCATCCTCGACAGTGATGGGAGGGGATACCTTTCGTGGAGCCCTGGTAAGCTGGGACAACCGTAATGACATTCCTAATTATTATCATGTAGAATGGAGGCATGACAAAGGTGCCAATTTATTTTTCGCGGACGGGCATGCCAACTGGATGAATGTTACCGTGGCAGGACAGCAAATATGGTATTAACCCCTAACAGTTAATGGAATGAAATATGAAAAAAGTTGTGATAAAAAAGGCTTATGAGCTGGTTGTTGAGGACGCTGACAAACCTCAAATAAGTGAAAACCAGTTTTTGGTAAAAACCCTTTTCACTGGAATCAGCGCGGGGACTGAACTGATGTGGTATAAGGGGACGAATCCAGGGCTGATTTCAGGCCGTTGCGCTTACCCTGCACAGGTTGGATATGAGCATGTGGGGGAAGTCGTGGAAATCGGGAAAAGCATTGACAAAACACTGTTGGAACAAAAAATTTTCAGCCTTTCTCCGCACCAGGAATATGTTGTGATGGATTCAGATAAGGATTATTGCGTCCTGCCGGAACGCATAAGGCCAGAGGAATGCCTATGCACCTCACTTACAGCTACGGCATTACATACTGTCCACCGATCCGGGATTTCCATTGGGGACTCCGTGGCAATAGTAGGACTTGGCGTGCTTGGACAACTGATTGGACAAGTCGCCAAATCTGCCGGAGCGTCAAGAGTGATTGGCATTGATCTGGTTGATTCCAAACTTGAGAAAGCCTTGGAACTTGGGTTTGACAATGTCATAAACCCTAAAAAAATTGAACTGGATAAAGCAGTCAATTCAATTACCGGGAGTTATGGCGTTGATATAGCTATTGAAGCGGCAGGCAATTCCGCCGCAGTGCAGAGTGCTTGTGAAGTATGCAGAAAAAGCGGCAAGGTCACAGTCGCGGGGTTTCAGTCAAAGCCCTTTCAAATATCAGGCGAGATTTTTTGGTCTAAGGAATTGACAATTAAAGCAGTAAGGGCGGCAGGCCCACTATGGGCCACCAAGAACAAACTGAACCATGTAAGAGATGATCTTTACGAATACATAAGATGGGATTGCCATGAAAATTTCAAAGAAGCATTCCGACTTGTTGCTGTCGGAAAAGTAAAGGGGGCTTCATTGATCACCCACAAGTTCAAAATTGACGATATAGAAAAGGCATACAAAATGATAGATTCGGGAAAAGAAGAGTTTCTGCATGTGATCCTGGAATGGTAGAAAATAAACATTTTTAAGTATAAAAATTGTGATTATTTAGAAAGATTCTTTTTATGAAAAAAATCCGTTTCGGAATTGTCGGTTGCGGACAGATTTCCCAAGTTGGACACATACCAAATCTTCTTCAGATTGATGAAGCTGAGATTATGGCTGTGAGTGATATTAATATGGAAAATCTTGAAAAAGCCGGAAAGCTTGTGCCTGGGGCTGAAAAGTTCAGTGACTTTTCCAAGATGCTTTCCAAAAGCAAAGCAGATGCAGTAATAATAGCATCGCCTAACTGGCTTCATTGCGAACAGACTATTGCCGCTCTGGAGGCCGGAAAACATGTTTTTTGCGAGAAGCCGTCTGGCATAACTTTAGATCAAGGAGAAAAAATCAGGCAGGCATGGAAGAAAAGCGGAAAAACCCTTCAAATAGGACACGAACTCCGCCATGCTAAAGTCTTTGAGACAGCCAAAGAAAAAATCAAGGAAGGATTAATAGGGAACATAAAAATGATCCGCTATAGCGAATTCCGCAAACCGTTGCTTCCTGGATGGCGACAAACAGGGGAAACAGGCGGAGTGATGCTTGAGAAAAATTCCCATTTTTTTGACCTTTTCAACTGGTTTGCGGATTCCAGTCCGCAACGAGTCTATTCCTCCGGCTCAAATGATGTTAACAAAGAAAGCCCGCTGATAGACAATTGTTTTGTAACAGTGGAGTATGAAAACGGCGTAAGGGCTTCTTTGACAATGTGCCTTTTCTGCGAACATGGTGGAGAAAACACATTTGAGCTTGTTGGGGAAAAAGGCTTTTTGAGAATAAAAAATGAGTCCCTTCAGATTTTCATCCGCGAGACCGGAGAAAAACTTGAGATGGATTCTTCACTCGGAAATCCTGAAGGCATGCACATGGGTTGTCGCAGGCAGCTTGAGCATTTTATGAATTGCATTCGTCTCGGTAAATATCCGTTGAACAACATGGATACCACTATCCAGACCCTTAAACTCAGCCTTGCGGCCGAGGAATCTGTAAAAGCTGGGACAATCATAAATGTGCAAAATGAGGATTATCTGAAGAAAAATATATCTGATAATCTAAGGGTAGTTTTGGGTATGGAATACAAAGTTAAGAAAATAGCGCGTGATTTCAGTGTTGACGGCAATCCTGCCAAGTCGGAATGGGAAGAGGCGCTGGAATTGAAAATATCCAACTGGCCGTGGCATGATTACGCAAAATACCCGGTTCCTGAGGTTTCAGTAAAATGTCTTTATTCTGAAAAGGGCATATATGTGCTTTTCAATGTCAGGGAAAGATTCATACTTGCGAAATACACTGAATATCAGGGCCCGGCATGGAAGGACAGTTGCGTTGAGTTTTTTGCAGCTCCGGACAAAGCAGGCTATTTCAATTTTGAAATCAACTGCATAGGGAACCTGCTTCTGCACTGGAATAAACAAGGGGAAAAAGTTCTGGTCCCCGCGGAAGACATAACAGATTTGAAAATAAAAAGTTCACTCGGCAATGCTGCGATTGAAAAAGCATTGCCATGTCCAAATGAAGGATATGCGGTGGAATGTTTTTTTCCATTCACAATTTTCATGAAATACTCAAATGTCGAATTGCCGGTTTCGGGAAAATCGTGGAAGGCAAATTTTTATAAATGCGGGGACGAAACGCCGGAGCCTTCATGGGGTTCATGGTCGCTGGTCAGCAAACCGAAACCCTCATTCCATCATCCAGAATATTTTGGTAAAATAATATTTGAATAAAAGGAGTAAAAAATGTCACAAGACCATATGCCCGGTAAAAAAGTGAAAATAACAGCTCAAAATCCTGTCGCCTGCTGGGAAGAAAAAATAATGCTTCCCATGCAAGGCCCCACGCAGTATAACCCTCTGCCCCATTTTAAAGGGACTTACATCTCTGATAACATGGCAAACTATCCTTATTCGCTGACGCACATGCCATTTACACGGCACTGGGAGCCTGTTGACCGGGAATGGAAGATGATATTCATAGAGAATAAATATATCCGGCTGATGATATCCCCTGAGTTGGGAGGCAGGATATATTCGATGATAGACAAATCGACAGGGAAAGAATGCTTCCATTACAATCCGGTGGTAAAATACATGCATGGTGGTTTTGGAGGACTTTATGCCAGCGGCGGAAAAGAACTGAATTACCCTCAGGCGCATTCCATGACAAACTGCCGGGACAGAGAATATAAAATCATCAATAACAAGGATTCTTCTGTAACAGTTTACATAAGCGAAATAGAACTCCTTAACAGGACCCACTGGCATTTTTCATATACACTTGAACCTGACGCAAGTTATGTCAAAGAAGAGTTCAGGGCATACAACAGACATTTTACTCCCGCGCCTTTTCATTTCTGGAACAATGCCGGAGTAAAATCCGAAAAGGGCTCAAGATATATCTATTCTGAAAACTATGGACTGCAACATGGCGGCGCCACAAAATTCAGTTATCCGATGTTCAGGGGATATAATCTTTCCAGCTTCGAGGAGCTTCCCGCCGTGCTTGGCATTTACATGTACAACACTGTAGAAGGGCTTGTTGCCCATTACAACATAAATTCAAGGCATGGAGTTGCAAGATGGGGAGACCCGGCGGGTCCCACTGGCAAAAAATACTGGGTGTGGGGAATGGACACCGTCGAGGGAAAGTTGAAGCAGTCGGTAATTTCCGGCGCGAATGAACAATATTCCGAAATTCAGAGCGGTTATATCGAGAATCAGGACCACTTTGAGATGATGGGCCCCCTTGAAGAAATCAGGTTTACAGAATACTGGTTTCCCGTAAAAGAAATCGGTGAACCGGTGTTCTCATCAAAATACGGAGCGCTTTCGATACATCATGTTATTAAAGACGGGAAAATTTTTGCGTCTGTCGGTTTTGTATCGGCAAGAAAACTTGAAAAAACTACGCTGAATGTTTCCCTGAACGGGAAAAAACTGATGGAAAAATCTTTTTCCATCGGGCCAAATGAACACTTCGTATATGAAATTCCCGTAAAATCGGAAGCTGACGTAAAGAAAATAAAAGTCGCTATTGATCGTGAAAACGTTAGAATTGCCGAATATTGCGCTGACGAAGAAAACCCCCCGGCACTGCTTACAAAATACGAACAGCGCGGTGGAGAATACAGCCAGGTAGAAGCCAAAAATAATCCTGATGCCCTTGTTCAAATGGGGAAATGGGACGAAAAAACAGGCTTTGTTTCCAAGGCTGAAAAAATCTACCGCAAAGTATTGTGCCTTGATGAAAAACATTCCGAAGCAAATAGGCTTTTGGGCATTTCACTTTACAAAAGAGGTCTGTTCCAGGAAGCTCAAAAATGTTTTGACCGTTCGGCAACCCGTGATCCATACAATGGGCAGACATACTATTACATGGCGCTTAATGCCCTAGCGGATAAAAATATTTCTCTCGCCAGGCGCGCCGCCAACCAGTCAGTCAGAAGCAGAGAGCCGGAACTGGGAAATTTTCTGCTCGGAATTATTGCTATGCTGGAACATGAATTCGAAAAGGCGGCGGGATATTTCGAAAAAGCAAAATCATTAAATATGCAGAGCTCCCGCACTTCCGCATATCTGGCGCTTGCATACAGAAAGCTTGGCATGCCTAAGAACGCGATGGCGGAAATCCAGAGGGGACTTGAGATATCCCCAAGCGATCATCTGCTCCAGTTAGAGGCTTCCGTGTATAAGGAATTGCAGGCAACCAGAGAAGCCTTGTTCAAACAATTCGGACATCTCCACCAGCCATATATTGAGCTGGCCTGTGATTACATAACTATTGGATGTTTTGAAGACGCGTTTGAAATACTTGAATGTGCCGTAAAACAAATTCCGGAAAAACGCCCCAAGGCAATGCTTTACTATTATCAAGGCTATGCGCTTAACGCGTTGAATGATAAACGCACGGCTGAAAAAGTTTTCAAAAAGGCCACTGCCGCCCGGAGAGATTTTGTATTTCCATTTCGCATGGAGAGTTTTGATGTTCTGAAATGCGCCATCGGATATAACAGGAAAGACAGTTCGGCGTTGACCTTTCTCGGAATGCTTTTTTATCAAAGGGAAAGATTTAATGAAGGATTGGAATATTTTGATAAAGCCATCGGCATTGACGATAAAAGCTGGCTAGCCCACAGGAATATCGGTACCTATCATTGGAAAATATCCAAAGATTTGAAAAAAGCCTATGAGACATATAAAGAAATGATAAGACACTGCCCTGAAAATTATTACGTATTCCAGGAATATTGTGCATTCTTGCAGGCTGCCGACAAAGATTCAGAAGCGGTAATCTTTCTTGAGAAGAAATGGGACCTGACCTGCTTCAACAGGGGACTCGCCGCGCAACTTGTGAACAGCCTGCTGAAACTCGGACAATTGAAAAAAGCCGCGGACATCGTCCGCAAAGTAAAATGCAACGCCAGTAATGAAGGCTTCGGGGGGACCGGATATGCGGCGCTGAAAAAATACGGTGATTTTTTAATGGGCGGCAAAAAATATGACGACGCGATAAAGGTTTATTCCGAAACACTGATCGAACATGAAAACTTCCAGCAGGGCCCCAATAACGGCAGATGGTTTGCCGAAGCATTGTACAAGATAGGCCTTTGCCACAAAAACGCCGGAAGTAAACAAGATGCCGAAAAATCTTTCCGCAAAGCAATTGCCGAAGATGCCCTGATCACATGGGTGTCCGGCCATGAGGACATGATATGGGTCAACCGTTACTACCAGGCCCTTGCGATGCTTGAACTCGGCATGAAAGTAGAAGCGCATATAACGATGGATGGTTTTGTCGAATATTACAGAATGCTGGTTGAAAGCAACGTCCCGATAGCACCTCTTGTTGCGGAGCTTGCAACGAATGTAAAGGAAAAATACAAACGCTGCGTAGATACCTCCAGAAAAGGCTTCGACGCCGAAATTTAAACGGAAATAAAATGCTATGAGTACAGGCAATACTGTGCCGCCTTCACCTTGTGCGGAAAAAGGCATTTACAGGGCTGGCACGCTTACATATACAAAATATACATTGGCAACTCTTTTCATATGGATGCTGTGGGGGGATTTCTGTTTTGTCCTGATGGAGGCACTCATTCCCCAACTGCTTCCGCTTTCCCTAAAAAACCTTAACGCATCGAATGCTTTAATAGGATTGTTTGTCGGAAGCCTTTCCGCGGCTATTAATATGATTATCTGCCCAATTGTGAGTTTCAGGAGTGACCGGACACGTTCAAGGTTCGGCAGGAGAATACCCTATTTATTTTTTGCTACGCCTTTTGTCGCGTTTTTCCTGATATTGGTTGGATGGTCTCCACAGTTAGGAAGCATGTTAAACAGATTTTTTCCATGCGGATTGTCTCCTGTTGCTACAGCATTGGTTCTTGTGGCTGTATTTTGTGTCTGTTTTCAATTTTTCAACATGTTTGTGGCTTCTGTATTCTACTATCTTTTTACCGATGTTGTCCCTGAACAGTTCATGGGAAGGTTCATGGCCCTTTTCAGGGTTGTTGGCGCGGCAGCGGGGTTTTGCTTTACCAGATATATACTCGGCTTGGCAGATAATTATATGCCATGGATTTACACAGGAATAGCGATACTGTATTTTGTTTCATTTATGCTGATGTGCTGGAGAGTGAAAGAAGGAGAATATCCGCCGCCCACCGATACAGAGGAGAGAAAAAATTTCTTCTGCAGTTTTAAGCTTTATTTTAAAGAGTGCTTTTCCAATCCATATTACTGTTGGTTTTTTCTTGGCACAGCCTTGAATGCCGTTTCCGTTGTCTGCAGAACTATGTTCAACATTTTTTTCGCAAAGGAAAATCTCGGCATGTCACTTGCAGAGTATGGAAAAATAGCAAGTTGGGGAATGCTGCTTGGAATGGTACTTTATTTGCCGCTTGGGTATCTTGTGGATAAATTACATCCGCTGAGAGTTTATATCAGCGGGATAATACTTGTTGTTCTGACAAATATTTTCGGCTTCATACTGATAGATTCTTACAGCACGTTTTTTGTTTTTACTATGCTTTTTGCAATAGTATATGCAATCCAGTCTGCCAGCAATCTGCCGATGTATGCATGCCTCCTACCTAAGGAACGCTGGGGGCAATTCTGCTCGGCCCAGGCAATGCTCCAGGCTGTAATGCTCATTGCAGCAAATTATGGAGGCGGCCTGTTCATGGATATTGTGGGCGATTACCGTTTCATATATGCTTGGGATGCTGTTTTTACGGCTGTCGCGCTGTTCGCGATGATTATGGTCTATCGAGGGTGGCAGAGATACGGAGGCAGAAAAAATTATGTCGCCCCATTGTGATAAGGCAAAAGAACATGTAATATTCATAAACGTAAACAGAGGCGGATTATTATTCTGTAATCGGTCAACCCGCCTTGTGTGAGGTTTCCAAAAGACGGATTTGACGAAGCAAATCCCTCCACGTCGAGCATAAAAGAACGAAAATCGTGGAGGGCGGCGCGTTGTCGCCGCCGTATGCGGCAAGGCGGACTCCGATTACAATATCAAATATCACAAATATCTTTTTCAAATATCTTTACATCTTTACATCTTTACATCTTTACATCTTTACATCTTTTACATCTTTTACATCTTTTACATCTTTTACATCTTTTACATCTTTTACATCTTTTACATCTTTTACATCTTTACTCTTTTCACTTTACTCTTTTCTGACTTTATGGTCAATTGAAAAAGTAAACGCACATTTGTAAGGTTAAACGCACGTAACCTCTGAAAAGGAGTGCGTTTAGTTTGACAAACGGGTAAAAAAGAGATGGA
>LBWG01000016.1 GCA_000993535.1 Candidatus Uhrbacteria bacterium GW2011_GWF2_39_13
CTAAAACGCAAGACAAATACACAAAACCCGCCTGACGGCGGGTTACGACACAGCATCTTGTAACGCTGTTTTTTTGTTGATGGGTTTTTCAACGGTCTCTAAAGATCCATTGACATTTTCTTCAAAAGAAGGTATCTTTTCGTGGTCTTAGGACGGTCGGATGGCTACCTTTGTAAGATGTAAGTCTTACGAGGAGGAAAGTCCGAACACCTGTTGAATTGCAAAATTCAACACAAAAGAGAGTCGCTAACGGCGACCAGGGATACGTCTGAGGGAATCCGCGGAATTGGATTTATTTGATTCCATGGCTTCTCAAAACAAACCCTAGGGAAAGTGCCACAGAGACAATACTAATCTGGATGCAAATCCAGACAAAAGGTGAAAAGTGATGTCGAGGTATGCGATCAGTTGGTCGTCTGCCACACATCTCGCCTCATGGTGACATGAGTGCGTGGTAAACCCTCATCTGGTGAAAGAGCAAATTTGGTAGCTCGCTTGAGCCCTTCAGCAATGAAGGGACTAGATAGATTGCCATCTCCTTTGGGTAGTGACCCGAAGTAGACAAAATTCGGCTTACAGACTGCTCCTAAGATACACAAAAAACTTCGCGTGAAGCGAAGTTTTTTGTTAATATACGTTCAAAATGAAAGTATAAGATTCTATGAAGCGTTCAGAACTCTTTTTTACCCTCGTTCTTGTCCCTCTTGATTATCTGGCTCTTACCGCTGCGACCATCGCAGCCTTTTTTGCTCGTTTCCATCCAATCTTTACGGATATCCGACCGATTACGTTTGATCTGGATCTCCAAAATTATCTCAAAGTCGTCACACCAATTATTGTTTTATTTATTCTCGTCTTTACTACCACTGGTCTTTATAAAATCATAAGATATTCCGTTGCAAAGGAATTCTCACGAATTATTCTCGCCTGTTCTGCCTCTATGGCACTGGTGTTTGCTATTTCCTTTTTCTCACGCGTTTTATTCGAATCCCGTTTTATTGCCATTGCCGCTTGGGTGTTTGCCATCTTTTTTGTGTGTCTTGAACGTCTTCTTTTAAGAGCTCTTCAACGTTCACTGCTTAGATTTGGAATAGGAATGCATCGTGTTGTGTTGGTTGGTCAGACATCCACTTCAGACGCGTTAATGGAAGAATTTAAAGCACACAAACGTTTAGGTTTTCAGATCATCGGACACCATAAAACGTTCACAAAAGCTCTGGCAAAAGAACTACGCAATCTGAAGCGACAAGATCTGATTGATGAAATCATTCTGGCAGATCCTGAAAGTACACGACAACAGACCCTCGAACTCATTGCGTTCACAGAACAAGAACATTTAGGATTTCGTTATTCTGCTGATTTGTTTACCGCAGCCATTGGGCGATCCATTATTCACACTTATGCCGGCGTTCCTGTGATTGAAGTACAAAAAACGCCTTTAGACGGTTGGGGGGCAATTTACAAACGGCTCTTTGATATCACTGCTTCGTCCATTCTTATTGTGCTTACGTCCCCCATCATTCTGGCTGCCGCGATTGCGATTAAACTTGATTCACGCGGACCTATTCTTTTCTCTAAACTCGATGACGGATCTTCATGCCAACGTATCGGTCAAGAGGGAAAACCTTTTCAGTATTTCAAACTTCGCTCCATGCGTCCGGGAACCCATTCTTTGCGTTACAGTGAACTTGCAGGGCAAGACACACGCAAAGGAACACCGCTTGTCAAAATTAAAGATGATCCTCGTGTCACACGGGTAGGAAACTTTATCCGTAAATTTTCCATTGATGAACTTCCTGAACTTTTCCTCGTGTTCTCCGGCAAAATGTCTTTAGTGGGTCCTCGTCCACACCTACCAGAAGAAGTTGATAACTATAAACCGGAACAGCGAAAAGTCATGACCATCAAACCAGGAATCACAGGAATGGCACAAATTTCTGGTCGAGCAAATCTCAATTTCGATGATGAAGTTCGACTAGACACCTATTACATTGAACACTGGAGTCCATGGTTGGATTTCTATATTTTATTGAAAACCCCCTTAGTCGTCCTGTTTCCCAAAGGCACATACTAAGGCTTTTTTTGGCAAAAAGGGTGATCACTGATAGGATTTCCCTATCTATGAAATTGGCGCTTGTTCATGATTATTTAATCCAAGATGGAGGAGCGGAAAAGGTGTTGGATGTCTTGCATGGTTTGTGGCCGCAGGCTCCTTTGTACACTCTTCTTTTTGATCCAAATTCCCTGCCGGCTTTTAAGGGTCGAGATATTCGTACATCCTTTTTAGAATGTCTTCCTTTAGGTCGACGCAAATATCAGTGGTATTTGCCGCTGATGCCAACAGCTACAGAACACTACGATCTATCTGGTTATGACGTCGTTTTCTCTTCTACAAGCGCTTTTGCCAAAGGAGTTATTACCCGAGAGAATACTTTGCATATTTGTTACTGCCATACTCCTACTCGTTATCTTTGGAGCGATACACGCAGCTACATCGAAGAGCTCCATGTCCCGCGCCTGATTAAACTCATGCTTCCTCCGATCCTTTCACGTTTGCGCCTATGGGATCGCCAGGCAGCCGATCGAGTAGATGTGTTTGTGGCAAACTCTCAAACCGTTCGTCGCCGTATTCAAAAATATTATCGACGAGACGCTGTCGTCATTCATCCGCCAGTAGACACCAATCGTTTTTCGATTTCCTCTGAACCAAAAAAATATTTCCTGACAGGCGGACGATTGGTTGCGTATAAGCGTTATGATCTGGTCATTGAAGCAGCAAACCGTACAGGCATTCCTCTTAAAATTTTTGGCTCAGGACCTGTGGAAAAAGAACTTCGTAAACAAGCCAAATCTCATATCCAATTTATGGGACGTGTGAATGATGAGGAACAAGCACGACTCTACGCTGGTGCCCGTGCCTTCATTCATCCTCAAGAAGAAGATTTTGGTATTACTCCCGTTGAATCGATGGCTGCGGGACGCCCGGTGATTGCTTGGCGACGCGGGGGAGCCACAGAAACGGTCAAAGAAGGACTCTCCGGAACCTTTTTTGACGAACAAAGCTGGGAAGAACTTGCTGACTTCTTGATCCGATTTAATGAGAGAGATTGGAATCCTCAAGCAATTAAAGCCTACGCCCAAACATTTTCCCGAAAACGATTTGAAGACGAGATCCAAGTCTTTGTTCAAAAAGAATGGGAGAAACATCAATCAAATCAAACATAAAATATGCGGATCTTGGTAGACATTCGACATCTGACACAAGCGCACCCAGCAGGAGTGGGAGGATACACCCAACATCTCTTGCGTGCGCTTTTTTCGATCGACCAAGAAAATGAGTATGTTCTGTTTTCTACAGGTACTCAACCTCCCGCATTTACCAAAGAATGGACACAGGACATACATCCTCGTGTGAGCAAACTCCACCTTCGTGTTCCAAATAAGCTCGTAAATCTCAGGTCGTTTTTTCTCCAACACCCTACAATCAACTGGCACAGTAAAGAACCAATTGATTTGATCTTCCTTCCGAACCTCAATATTACGACATTGCCGGGAGATATTCCTACCGTTTTAACCATCCACGATCTTTCATGGATGTCTCACCCGGAATTTTACTCAAAAAAAATGCAGCTTTGGCATAAAGCTACATGCCCTCAAGAACTCGTTGCAAAAAGTAAAAAGATCATCGTTCCCTCTTCCTCAACACAACATGATTTAGAGCGACTTTTTGAGACGGCTGTTGGAAAGACTCAAATGATTCCTCATGGAGTCTCCGCACAATTTAGTTCAAAGATGCAAAGTTCTGATCATGGCGTTCGATCACGACTCAAACTTCCCAAACGATTTGTTCTTTTTGTAGGAACGATTGAACCGCGAAAAAATCTTCTCGCCTTAATTGAAGGAATTAAACAGTATCGAGAATCCACTCATGACGATCTTCATCTGGTCATTGTCGGTTCCTGGGGATGGCGATCACATCCAGTTCGTCGACGTTTATGGAGAAAAGATGTTGCACACTGGATTCATCACAAAGGATATCTTCAAAGCCAGGAACTGTCTGCTGTCTATCGTTGTGCTCTTTCAACCATTTTTCCATCCATTTATGAAGGCTTCGGACTTCCTGTTCTTGAATCATTTGCAAGTGGAGTTCCTGTCATTACCTCGCACACTTCGTCACTTCCTGAAGTGGGAGGGAATGCCTGTCTCTACATCGATCCCTATAACAGCCGTGACATCACAGAAGCTCTTAAAGGATTATTAGGATCATCAACTCTCCAAAAATACCTTATTGAACGAGGATTAGAACGCGTCAGACAATTCTCTTGGGACAAAACCGCTAGAGAAACACTAAAAGTGTTCAACAGTTCCATTACATAATTCCTCCATAATATCTTATGGGGAATGAGAAAGTTCTAATGAATAACCCCGCAGCAAGCTGACGGGGTATCAAGCTGTATATTCCCTGAGCGGAGGTTCGTTCGACGAACCGAAGTCGAAGGAGTAAATGCATCTATGGCCTTCGACCGTTGGACAAGCTCACGGCAGGTAGGCTTAGTGATAAGCAGAGTACGCGAGCCAAGCTGACGGGGTATTTACCCTGAGGGAATAAAAACAGTTTCAAAACTACACAAATGGAAATTAACCAAAAAAAATTAGAAAATAATATTTGGAAATTTTATCTATACGAGATTTTGTATAGCTTAATGTTCTATACACCAATTATTATTTTATTTTACCAACATAATGGGTTAACGCTAACTCAAATAATGGTGCTCCAATCCATTAGCGCGATTATCTGGATAGTCATGGAAATTCCCACGGGCCATTTTGCCGATAGTATTGGTAAAAAAAAGTCTCTACTCATAACCAGTGTTTTTGCAACATTAGCGATGATAGCGTTTGTATTAGGAACTAATTTTTATTATTTTCTTATTGCAACGATATTCTGGGCATTGGCTGGTGCGTTTATTTCGGGTGCGGATTCAGCTTTTATCTATGATACTTTAAAATCCTTGGGGAAAGAAAATTCCTATAAAAAAGTTTGGGGCAACACAGTCTTTTTTTATTCAATAGGAATTTCTATCGCAAGCGTTGTCGGTGGCTTACTAGGAGGATTTAATTTAAGGTATCCATTTCTTGCCATGATTCCATTCTATTTACTACTGATATTGGTATCCCTTTCTTTTTACGAACCTGAACCCAGAGAAACCTTCTCAAAACAAAGTTCGATATTCAACTCAATGAAAGCAGTTAAGAAATCCGTTTTCCAAAATAAAAAAATACGGCAGTTACTTTTATATTCCGCTATTATCGCCAGCGCCATTGGTGTTGCCTATTGGCTGTATCAGCCATACTTTAAACTGTCTGGCCTTGATGCAGTATATTTTGGATTGGTCTTTGCCACTTTTAATGTGATTAAAGCGTTAAGTGCGAAATATTCACATATTATTGAAGAGCTGTTGGGTCAAAATACTTCCCTTGTTCTTTTATTCCTGTTAACCAGTCTTTGCTATATTCTCATGGGGAACATTATTTTTATTTTCAGTTTTGTTATCGTATTTATATTTCAATTTATTGACGGGTTTTCCTCGGTAGTAATTTCTGATTATATCCACAAAGAAACCGATTCAACTATCCGGGCCACAGTATTTTCGGTAAAAAGTTTTATCGAGCATATTTTTTATGCGCTTATGGCTCCGATGGTTGGCTGGTTGGTTGATGTATACACCTTGCCACAAGCTTTGACAGTTATGGGTATAATTATTGGTATTGCTGGATTTATTTTAGTTGTACCATTTTTAAAAAGAAATTAGGACTTTTTGAACGAAAATTTTTACTCTCGCTAGAATTCAAAGACTAAATATGATCTATCTCATCGGTGGACCACCCAAGTGTGGAAAGACAACTCTTGCAAAGTTATTTGCGAAAAGACTTGGTATTCAATGGGTTGCTTCAGATACATTGCAAGTGATTGCTCGTGCATATACATCAAAGTATGTTTCAAAAGAAAAATTGAACAAGCTTTATCCCCATAACGCTTCCAAAGGAAAAACCAATGATGAAACGTATTTATTCAATACACCAAAACAGATTGCTAAAAACTATATTCAACAAGCAAAAGCTAGCTATGATGCTATAGACATGCTTTCAATCTGTGAAATTACTGATGGGAATGATTATATTATCGAAGGTTATCATGTGACTCCACAGCTTGCTGATCGTCTGATCAAAAAACACGGACACACACATTTCCAAGCCCTCTTCTTATTGAAGAAAGATATTAAAAAATTTGTTCAAGATGTTGAAAAAAGTTCAACGCCAAATGATTGGATTCTTGCCAAAACAAAAAAGAAAGAGACATTCTATAAAATTGCAGAAATGATCAGTTACTATGGAAAATTTTTTGATAAGGAAACGAAAAAATATGGTTTTCGTTCTATCAATATGGATAAAAATTTTAATGACCAATTAGAAAAAGCCATAACGTTTCTGAAAACCACTGACGTCAAGTAAAACGACCATCAAAACAATATATGTGGATATCCTGGGAACAAAACCGGGATTTTTTGTTATAATTTAGTCATGAACGTCGGGATAGATGCCAGGATGTTAGGACCAGATGTGGGTGGGGGCGGTCTTGGGCGTTATGTTGAGCAGCTTGTGAAGGAACTGCTGCAACTTGACCAAAAGAACCGCTATCTTTTGTTTCTTAAAAATCAAGAACAAACAGAAGGAATAAAAAAAAAGAATGCACAAGTATGTATCACCAATACCCATTGGTATACATTCAAAGAACAGTGGGTCATGCCAAGATTGATTGATCGTGAAGCGTTAGATCTTGTGCACTTCCCCCACTGGAATGTTCCTCTGAGACTTCAAACACCATTTGTCGTCACGATCCACGATTTGATTTTGCTCGAAGAACCACGTTCGGCAAAAGCAACCACACGCCATCCATTTGTGTATGCGGCCAAATATCAAGCATACCGATTGAATCTTGTTCATACATTGAAAAAATCCAAAGCGATCATTGCTGTTTCACATTACACAAAGTCTTCCATCCTCAAACATTTTCCTTCTCTCCCAGAAGAAAAAATCCATGTTATTTACGAGGGTCTAACGGATCTTTCTCAAATGGTTACGCGTGTGTCTCCAAAACAGTTTCAAGAATTAGGCTCTTATTTTCTCTACGTAGGTAATGCTTATCCTCACAAAAATCTTGAAAAACTTGTTGAAGCGTTTTCTCTCTTTCACAAATATCATCCAGAAATTCATTTAGTTCTTACCGGACGTGATGACCTTTTTTATCAACGACTCAAAAAAAAGGTTCTTGAACAAAAAATAGATCAGGAAACTATCCATTTTATCTTAAATCCCACTGACGAAGAACTTGCCCAGCTGTATCAAGCAGCTACACTGTATCTTTTCCCTTCCCGTTGTGAAGGCTTTGGTCTGCCGCCTCTTGAAGCCATGAGCTTCGGCGTCCCCATTCTTGCGTCAAACAGATCTTCTCTTCCAGAAATTTTAGGTGAGGCAGCTGTTTATTTTGATCCAGAGAACGTGACAGACATGATACAGACTATGGAAAAACTCTTTACTGACCCAGCGCTTCAAACACAACTCAAACGAAAAGGCTACGAACAAATTAAACGCTATTCTTGGTCAGAGATGGCCAAACAAACGCTACAGATCTACGAATCCTGTGTCTAAAAAATCCACAACAACCAAACAAACAAAAACTCGTTCTTCCAAACGAGCTGTTTGCGTTACCTGTGTGACAAGCAAAACACAAAATCAATCCCCCAAACGCGCGATGAAACGACTTGAATCTCGTAAAAAAAACATCCAGTCTCTGGATGTGGTTGTTCCAAAAAACAAACATATCCAAGTAGAAAAAAAAGAACAGCCCCTTTCTCCCTTTGTCCTCTCCTTAAAAAAAGAATCTCTTTCCCCCAAGGAATCCATCGAAGAAACCTCTTTAGAACCTTTACACATTAACCTCTTAACCAATCCTCTTCCCACTGAACCTCTCAATTTTTCAGTCGTTCAAACACAAGGAGATCTCCAGATTCACTCAGAAGAAATTCATTATCAACTCACCCAGGATGTAAAAACTCGCTCTGGTTCCCTTACAACGATTTCCCTTCCAACTCTTGAACCTATTGTTACAAATACGGTCTATCCTGGAGCCCTTCGCTACGACACTGTTTCTTTCCAACCCATTTCAACCGAAGCCTTTGTGGCGAAAAAAACACCCGAAGATATTTTTGCTTACTTTGATTTTCCAGAAGAAGAGGATGAAACTGTGGAAGAAATAGACTTTCTGCCCTTAGAAGAATTAGAGATACAACGCCCTTCTTTGCGAATTCCCTTTCCTGCGTTTGGATGGCAACGAGCCATTGCCTCATTTATTGGACTTTCTTTTCTATTTGTCCTGCCACTGCATGCGATGAACGTCGTTCAAGATCTTCGTGGAACAAAAACAGAACTCGAACAAACAGGAGAAGAAGCTGTGTCCTTTCTTTCTGCTGGAGCTCAAGCAGCTCTGGCAAAAAATGCCTCTGAAGCCAACATTCATTTTGGTCGAGCAAACGAACGGTTTCAAAATGCAAAAAATACCATTGCTGATTTAGGAGAAGGAACAAATCTTCTCTTATCGATTCTTCCCATGACACAAGCCAGTTTTCAAACGGGAGAGGCTTTGGTAGAAGTAGGAAAAGAACTTTCTATTGCTGGAGAAAGACTCAGTACGGGATATGAAACTATGGAAAAGGAACTGCAACCGACGCCTGTTTCTCGATTAAATATTTTGGAAGCGTATCTAAGCTCTGCAATCCCTCATCTTCAAAACGCACAAAAAGCTCTGGAAAAGATAGATCTTGAGGTGATCCCAAAAACTCACCGATCTATCCTTTCAAGTGCTCAAAAAAATCTTCCCATGCTTCTGACAACGATCGATGAATTTCAACAATTTTTTACGCTCGCCAGAATCCTCTTGGGAGCAGATGGAACAAAACGTTATTTAATCGCCTTTCAAAACAATATGGAAATTCGCCCCACAGGGGGTTTTATCGGAAGTTTTGCAGAAATAAAAATTCATGACGGCGTGATCGAACAGTTAGAAGTTCCAGGAGGAGGATCCTATGACCTTCAAGGAAGTCTAAAAGAAAATCTCGTTGCCCCTGAACCTCTACGACTGCTTTCTGCCCGCTGGGAATTTCAAGATGGAAACTGGTTTCCAGACTTCCCGACTTCCGCCAGACAGCTCATGCAGTTTTATCAAGATGCTGGAGGACCAAGTGTCGATGGAGTTCTGACAGTAAATGCTACCTTTGTTTCAGAACTGATTGGTCTCTTGGGACCCGTGGAAATGGAAGAATACAACCGCACAATTACGGAAGAAAACTTCATCTTCGAAGCCCAAAAAATTGTCGAGTATGAATACGACAAACAAGAAAATACCCCAAAAGCGTTTATCGGAGATATTGCTCCAAAACTCGTAGAACGGGCGATTGAAAAAACGTCTGAAGACTTCCTGAGTATTGTAGACGCTCTCAATAAAGGTCTCACCACAAAAGATCTTCAACTTTATTTGGCAGATGAAACTCTACAAAGACAAATTCTTGACCAAGGATGGGGTGGAGAAATCAAATGGACCAGTGGGGATTACCTGATGATCGTAGATGCAAACCTTGGAGGAGGAAAAACTGACGGAGTGATTGAAGAACAGGTTGACGTGGCGGTTGATATCGGACAAAACGGAAAAATTACCAATACGGTCACGATTGCCCGAACCCACTATGGAATTCAAGGACTTCTGTTTACAGGAGTAAATAACGTGGATTACCTGCGCCTGTATACTCCCAAAGGCAGCAAACTCCTCAAAGCAAATGGCTTCAGTATTCCAGATGAATCTTTGTTTGATGAACCTGAGGATGGATGGACCATCGACGACGACCTTGCCTATAGTCTCCTGACAAAAGAAATCGATTCCTTAAGTGGAACACATATCACGCAAGAACATGGAAAAACGGTGTTTGGAAACTGGGTTCAGACAAAACCAGGAACTACATCAACCATCACGTTTGTGTACGAACTTCCTTTTACCGTTGAATCTCTGATGGAAGAAAAAAATGCTCTTCGTTCTTTGAAATCTTGGATGGGTATTGCGCACACTCAGCCCTATACGCTCACCATCCAAAAACAGTCAGGCATTTTGGATCGTACAACTACCGTTCATGTTCACCTTCCAGAAACACTCACTTCTTTATGGAGTTCTCACACACTAGATTCAGCCGTTTTTTCAAATGAGACTGACGACCTGTTTGCTATTCTCTTAGAATCACTATGACCGTGAACAGACTTCCCAAACGTCGATCCGCTCGTGAAATTCGAAGACAATTGCGTTCTATTTATGAAGGATCCGATGGGCATGTTCCTGATCTGAGCAAGCTCGATCGCGGAGGTCGATCTCGTATTACTCGATGGTTACTTAAAACCATAGGGCTCTTGGCACTCATCTGTGCTATTGCTTGGGGTGGATTTTTTGTTTTCTCACAAACACTCTTCCAAAAAAGTGAAACGCTCTCTCTTTCTGTTGAAGGACCTTCAGAAGTCAAATCTGGAGAAGAAGTCAGCTACACCTTTCGATATGAGAATACGGGAGATGTCCCTATTGCTTCTTTAGGAATGAAGTTAAATCTTCCAAACACGTTTCATCTCTACTCCACCGTCCCAGAACCTTCCCAGGCAGGTGAATGGACCATTGGTTCCCTCAGCGGAGGATCCGATGGGGCGATCACTGTAACGGGAGTTTTTCTGGCAGACGTCTCTAGTTCTCAGAGGCTCCAAGCCTTGTTCACCTATAAACCAGCAAATTTCAGTTCAAATTTTCAAGATATTACAACGCAAAAAGTTGAAATTGTTGATTCTGTTTTACAGCTGTCTCTTACAGGTCCAGAAAAAGCGCTTACAGGAGACACTTCTGAGTATGTCATCAACATTCAAAACAGCGGTTCTGATCCGATCTTCAATCTGCGTGTTAATCCCCGACTTCCAGAAAATTTTACCCTCACACAATCAGAGCCTGCCCTTGAGGAAGGTTTCTCCTATTGGACGATCGCCACATTGGAACCCGGAACGCTCATAGCCATCACGCTCAAAGGAACATACACTTCGACTGCTTCCGGAGAACAAACCTTAGGAGCAAGCGTAGGCTTTGTGCAAGATGAAATCGTCTATACACAATCATCCCAAGAAGTGATCACAGACGTATTAGGAGGAGTCGTGAGTTTTTCTGTGATTGTGAATGGATCAAACCAAAATCAAACAGCTGATTTGGGAGAGACACTGCGCATTTCTGTAGATTATGCCAACAATGGAACCGAGACAGTCGAAGATCTCGGTCTCACGCTTACTCTTTCTAGCGATAAAAATCTTCCGATCGATTGGAAACTTGCAAATCTTGGAGGTGGAACTCGAACCGGAAATGAAATTCAATGGAACGGTCTTGGAACACTATCACCAGAGGAATCTAACGTTATTGATCTTGGTCTGCCTCTGTTTACTAAACTTGCGCAAACAGATGCCGATGCTTTTACCCTCAATGTCACATTGGCTCTGAATAAAATTGGATCAATCGCTTCCACTCGAACGCTTGAAGCAACCCCTATCACCATTACCTTAAATTCAGATGTATCTGCTCACGTACAAGCACGTTATTTTTCAGAAAATGGAACATCTATTGGGACAGGATCTGTGCCTCCACAAGTAGGACAAACAACTACTTACCGTGTGTACTGGAACCTTTCAAATAGCCTTCACACACTCGAAACGATTCGCTTATCCACCACACTCCCTCAACATGTGACCTGGATGGAAAGTACAGACACAGATATTGGAACGCTCAATTACAACGCAACGACACGACAAATTATTTGGACGATTCCAAAGCTCTTGGCAGAATTGGGACATGCAGGCGCCTGGTTTGAACTGGCGATCAATCCAAGTGAGGCAGACATAGGACACTTTGTCCGACTCACCAACACCACGACTGTTGAAGCAAAAGATACCGTAACCTCAGAAGCATTAAAAAAATCGATCTCTGAAATCACCACAGAACTTCCCGAAGATGAATTCGCAGTTGGAAAAGGAACCGTCGTGAAAGCAAAATAAGAAACAAAAAAAATGAGACTCCAAGTGAAGGGTCTCATTTTGTTTTCCAAATATTCCCTGAGTACAGCGACCCACGGGACCGGAGTCGAAGGGGAAAATTATTTCTAAAAAAGAATGGCCCCGCTCAAGCGTTGAGCGGGGTCATGACTGAAGCCACTAACCGAAGTGGCTTGGATGGCGGCGCATGAGGCCTCCTTAGCCGGGGATTATACGGGGGGAAGCCGGGAGCCTTTGCCGCGGGCGATGTTGTGCGTGCGGCGGACGGTGGCTCCGGGCGGTGGTCGGTTGTGCGAGGGTTGCGTTTACACGAAACCCGATGTGTACAATACCGACACTCGGTCCTCCTAACTTTGCAGACTCGACCTCAGGTTTATGGTCTGTCTGCTCCTCGAACTGTTTTGGGTTAAAGCCTGAGACCCCCCTCGATGGCGCAGCAGAGGCGCGGGTGTGGATCCCAGGCTGGTGACGGTAGCGGGTGATTATACTACCACCCGTGCCCTGCGAATCGATTGATCCGCATTAGGCCACCTCCTTTCAATTTGTTGAAAAAGTTCAAAAAACAGTTTCCAGGCATGGACACCGCTACCCTCTCAAACGAAATCCCAAATGGGGACTCGAGTGGGTGCGGCTCCAACGGGGTAATGACCTAGATGATAGACCCCGCGACCCAGCGTGTCAGATTTAATCTGACACCGCCGGCGTGCGCCGAGGTTTGCCCTGACCCGTTTTTGCCCGGAAAGCTGACCAGGGATAAAACTTCTTCAACCCTGGATTTTATTTTCAGCGGTCACCCCCAACCCTGAATGGTTAGGCGTCGACGCTGTCTGGACCGCTCGTTTTCGATTGAGCGATCAGCCTGTATAAGATATCATAAACGGATAATTATGTCAAGAGCTCATGACGGATATTTCTATTTTAATGTCTTTTTTATCTAAAATGGCTTAAAAAATGCATTTATTATACAAGAAATAGCTCATAAAGCTGTTTTCCTTTATAAACTTTTTTATTTAAAAAGCTCATCCGAGCTTGGATGAGCGTGTGGGCGTGGTGGGAGGAGTCTTACTTTACTCTGGCTTCTGTGTGTGTGGTCCAGAACCCACACAACAAAGTTCCGAAAAAATCGCCGTCAGACAAGCGACTTTCTTCGCAGATCTGTTCGACCCGGTCGCTGTTCCAGGACCAGGTCCCTTTTTTTGTCTGTTCATCACCTTCTTGTGAGAAAGTGCCAGCGATCTTGCTGGAAGAAGTCTTTTGACCACGATCGGGCGCGGCCTGAACGGAAATGGAAATGGTGAACAACAAGACACAACATGCAACGAACCATTTTCTCATGATCTCTCCTGCCTGAAGGAAGAAACACAAAGCGCATGGGAAATCCAAACGCCGCTCCTTTATAAATCAAAAACACCTGAGCGTCAACCACCACCACAAATGAAAACGATGTCAAAACGAAAAACAGCCCTAGGGCTGTTTTTATAAAATTCCTTAATGGATTATTCAGTGGGAGTTTCAACTTTTCCATCCTCAACGAAATCTCCGGCTTGTTCTGATTGATTTAATTCAACCCTTGCTTCTTCAGATTCTTCAGACGGTTCAGGATTTTCCTGTCTCTTCTGTTCTTCTTCTGATGATCGTTTTTCTTCTTCTAATTTCTTTTCGACGCGTTCTTTTGCCTCTTTTGTTAAGTCCTCATTAAACTTCTTTAGCAGATCTGGAATGGTTTTTAAAATTTCTGGAAGAAGTTTCACCCCTTCTTTAAACGCCTGAAGCAAAGACTTCGCCATTTCCGGATCCAATAACCCCATAGATTTGCTTTCCATAGACTGTTCATTGGACATTTTTCCGGTATTTAAAAGGCTTCCTAAATCAACAGCGCTTAATCCTTCAAACTGTTTAAAAAGTTCATCTAATCTTTCCTGTAAAATCTTAGCTTTTTCTTCTTCGATCAGTTTTTGTTTCTCTTGTTGATTGACAAGCTCCTCTTTTTGTTTTTCCAATGCTTCGTGTTCTGCTTGTAAATCCTCCAAAGATCGCTCGTCAGAAAAAATACTAGGAGGTGTCTCTTCCAAAGGAGGAAGGCCTAAATTTTCTCTCAATGCGGTCAACTCGGCTTTGGTTGTGCCAATAGATTCAACCACGTGTTCAATTCTCTGTTCTCGTGATTCGATTCTTTCTTCTATTTGTTCTATTTGTTCTTCCGGAGATGGTTTCAGAATCTCTTCTCTTGCTTCCAGACCTTCTTTTGATTTGTTTCCTAATTCTACAGAAGACACCAGGGCTAATTCTCTGGGATCTGGTCCAGAACCTCTTTCAATATCTGACATAAAGATAACATTCGTTTAATTAACCCTGTTTATTCTATCACTTAAAAAGCAAGACAAAGAATAGTCCCAAAGAAAAAAGCCCTATCACCAAGGAAGCGGTTTACTGTCGAACCAAAAGCCTCCGGACTCAGGGCGACTGATCGCCAGACCATAAATCCCTTCTGCTGCTTGTTCTGGAGTCAAGTCTGCTTCTTGTCCTCCGATATCGGTCTTGACCCAACCTGGATGGACGCAAGACACGATGATTCCCGTATCAGCCAATTCAAGCGCGAGTGTACGGGCGTACATATTCAATGCGGCTTTGGATATTTTATACGCTGGATAATGACCCATAAAGTGAGACACCTTCCCGACCAACGACAAAGAACCGGCGGTTGATGAAATATTCACGATATGAGATTTTTGATTCAAGAGTGGAAGCATTCGCTGTGTAAAATCAATCGTCCCAATCAAATTAACTTCAAGCGTTCTACGTAGCTGTTCAATTTCAACAGACGTCTGATCTTCATCTGCTAATATTCCTGCGTTATTGATCAAAAGATCAATCTTCTTTCCTACAGCTTTTATCTGCACAACAGCAGAAGAAATCGAATCCTCCTGTGCAAGGTCAAGCGGGATACCAACAAAATGTGGATGAATAATCGGAGAATGAACAAAATACGTTCCTATGACCATAGATCCCTCTGCAAGAAATTTCTCGCAAAGTGCTTTTCCAATTCCTTTACTAACCCCTGTGATAACGACTGTTTTCATATCATGCGCCGAACACGACGTGCTAATTGATAAAGATGATATTTCAATGGTTTTCCTATTATATCCTGTGTTCCTGGAGTCTGTGATTGTATTCCCCCAAACCCTCTTTTAAATCGAGAGATTCCAGCCCATGGATGATACCCTGACGCGTTCTGCGCAGCCACACCCCACCAATCATATATCTCTAATCCTTGCTGTTTTGCATTTTTCATCAATTCCCAATGGAGCAAATATGGACCCATAAAATTTCGATGCTCGTTTGAAGATGCTCCATGCAAATAGGTCCGAGTCTTGCCAAAATCAATCAAAATGTTTGCCGCAAGCAAAAGATCTTTATGTTTGGCCACAGCTAAAAAAGCCCGACAATCCCCTGTCTGCAGCGACTCAATCATGGTTTTATAATACCTCTTTGCATGCAAACGAAATTGTCCGCGAGAAGACGTTTGTTCAAACATTTTCCACACCGTTTCAAAATCAATTCTATTAAGATCAATCTGTACTTCATGCTTTTGCGCAATGCGAATGTTGTAACGAGTTTTCGGATGCATAGCCTGCATCAGTTCCTCTTCTGTTTTGGAAAAATCTGTCAAAAGCGTATGCGCAGGATTGAGGTCGATAGATTTACAAATCTGTTTTGTCAAAATCTCACGCTCAGGTTCTACGCGTAAAAAAATCTGGTCTTGAAAAAAACGACTCCATTCAAGAAGATCAGCTGCTTCACAAAAAATAGGTCCCTTCGGACAAAAACTGTATGTTCCAAAAAATGGTAACTGACGATCCAACCACTGAGCCACACCAATCGTTTGGTCTTTGTGAGTAATGATCTCGCGTCGCACCTGTTCCCCAACTGCTTTCTGAAACTCTCCCCATTCCCAAGAATGCAAAAAACTCCCGGAAAGAGGACCATGCATATGCACAAACTGATTCCATTCTAACTGATTCATACCGTTAAAAATCTATGAGGAACGACTCAATCGTTTGAGTGCGGCTCGAATACGGTTTTCGGTATCCGTCTCTTCTAATTCAAAAAGAGCATCCTGGGCATCACGTCGTGAGTATCCTAATCCCACAAGAGCTTCTACGGCATCTAAATCTCCAATGTTCATGAGCGGCTCTTCCGCTAAGACTCCTTTGAGTTCAAGAATAATTTTTTGTGCGGTCTTTTTTCCAATGCCGGGAATGTGCGTTAAAGAGACGACATCTCCTGCCATTATTTTTGCCTTGATGTGATCTGTTTCGTCAGAAAAAACAATTTTCTGTCCACTGCGCGGTCCCACACCCGAAACATTAAGAAGCTTCCAAAATAATTCAAGTTGTCCAATGGAAGTAAAACCGAATAACTCCCGTTCATTCTCACGAACCACTTCGTGAAGAAAAAAGGTCGCCTGATCTTGAGCATGACAAACAATAGTCTCTGGCAAGGTGATTTTGTAGCCGATTCCTCCACACTCTAGGAGAAGATATCCTATACCCTGATGTAAAACAATTCCTTTGATAAAGGCAAGCATACCTAGACTTTTTGAGAAAACAATTTTTGATAAAAAACAGCAATACGATTTTCGAGTTCCTGATCAATCGGTTCCCCAAATTTGGGTAAATCTCCTTGACCTAAGATAGCCGCATGAATACGTCGCAATACCAAACCAAATTCAGATCCTGGATCCATTTCAAGCAAGTCCATAAGCGCGACTCCATCTAATCCAGCCTCTTTAAAGAGCTGAAGACGTTCTTTTCTTTCACGTTCTTCACGAGCGACTTCTTTTTGTGCACGACGATGGGGAGCCCAATCGTGCTCGCTTTTGAGGCAAAAAATCAAAGAGGAAGGATCATGCCAATAGCCATGAGGATTCAATCGCTTGGATCCCACAACATGATCTAGAAAAAGACATCCTTGAAGGAGATCAATAAAATCATCAGCATCGTACCCTCTACGAGAGGATAAATGAATATAACGTTCAATACGTGAGGGACGCACTTGGGAAAAATCTGCTCCAAACTCCATGTGATGAGCAATTAGATCTCCTAACATTTCTCGATCTCGAGAAGGAAGTTGATGAGCCTGAGAAAAACGGTTGAGTAAGGCTTCAAAAACAGGCGCATGAATTTTTCGTGCATGATTGGGATAATGCACATCAATGCCATAGGTTAAATAAAATGACGATTGTTTTTCTCGATCTGAATTCGTTGATTGTTGCACGGAAAAATCCTGATAGAGTCTTAGGTACTCATTCAACCATTTCATGCGTTCTGGTACTGATTGATCGTACATGTGAGCTCTGGATGTTTGAAATCCGAGAAATTCGCCTTTGGATCCTTTTCGGGACGCAAAACTTACGGACGGCCATTTGGCCGCATCGTGACACAAAATAAACACATGAAAAAAAGAAACCTGTTCTTTTAACAATTCTTCGAGCTCTTCAATTTCCCCTTCATATCCTTTAAGTCGACGAAATTCTTCAATATCAATCAGGTGAATTTTCTCTTCAACCACCGCAAATAAAAAGGCGAGCATGAGTTGAAGATGATCAAACAAGACTGGACCTTCGGCATGATAGCGAATGTCTTGAGGTGTTTTTAAACTCTGTGCAATGAGTGGTTCTTGAGAAGCAGCAGCCTCAATCAAAGATCGAGCATGTCCAGATAAATGTTCATCACGTTCAACCCAACGTATGACTTCATCAAGAAAGCGTGTCTGTAAACGCTCGTGTACAGATTCAAATCTCCACATAATGAATCTATTGTACCTGAATTTACTTTAGACCCCAAGAAATGTATGAATCAGTTTGTCTGTGGTGTATGAAACTTCTCGAATAGATTGTGATCCATCAATAATGGCATGAGCATATTTTTTGAGAGGGACCACAATTTCGCGCTGAGCAGGCAGAGCAACTGTCCGATGATACTCCACGTCATACTGAGGTTGACGTTCCAAACGACGTGTAAGAGCTGTTTGCTCATCCACATCCAACCACAAACGCAAATCAAAAAGCTGACGAATCCGCGCATCAGAGAAAAGCTGCAATCCTTCTACAAAAACAACAGGAGCTATTTTAAATAATAAGCTCCCTGTACGACGACATAATCGTCGATGATAAAGGGGAAGAAAAATATCATTCCCTGCTCTTAATTCCTCAAGAGCCTCATAGACCTCATCCAAATACAGACTCTGGGGAAGATCCCAATGAGCCCGACCATCAGGAAGCTTTGGACAATCTTCCATTGTTTTATAATACGCATCAAAACGAAAACGTTTCACACCTCCCTGAGTCTGCAAATGATCGGCAAGGGTAGATTTTCCAGCCCCAGAAAGGCCGGCAAGTCCGATAAGAATAGGTCGCATATTGGAGCAGATATTTTTTTCTTTTCCTTTATAAATCTATTTCTTCTCCTGAACCACCTTAATGGCTTTTTTAATATCTAATAAAGTGATCTTTTTTTCTGGTCCGTTCCGATATCCCCAATTTCGATCTAATCCAAACGTGAATCCGCCAAATCGTTCAAACAAATGAAGCGCGTAAGGAGATTCCTGAACGTAAACGAGTCCTCGTCCGTATTCTAAAATAATAAGAGACACAGGCTTTCCAACTTGATCCACAATGATACGAGAAAGTGCCGGGCGAAGTTGTATATTGGCTTTCGTGCTTACAATCCAAAACTCTCGCCATTTTTTTCTACGCTCCCAAGCCTTTTGAGCGAGACGTTTTTTGTGCTGTTCTTTTTTAGGATCTTGAAGGTGAGCCATAAGCTCATCATGAAACGCCATGACAGCTTTAATCTCTTTTTTGGAATATCCTTCATATTGTAATGCCCAGACATATCCACGATCTTGAATCCCGATCCCCCGAACAAGACGGGGAGTAAAACCCCACGCCATCATTCGAGAATCTGTAATGCGAAACTTCTTTAAAAACTGTTCCAAAGAACTTGGTAGAAGTTTCCCATGTTTATCATGGGCGCGCGAAAGACCGGTGTAATGATGATGATCAATAATATCAACCTTAATTCCTCTCTTGCACAACAACGCCTCTGTTTTGAGTCCTGGCATCTCCACAATAATCACTCGTGTGTATCCACCTGCTTTTATTTCTTTGACATAATCATGACCTTTATCCAACGAGGCTCCATGATGTTGTTTGGATTCAATCACAGGAAGCCCCAGTTTTTGGGCTAATTGACAGATCATCAGAGCCTCAGCGTCATTGGGTGGAATAATCAAAACAGTCTTGTGGTAAGCCATACAAGGTCATTATAACGATGAATTAGGAAACTCGCGATCTTGCGGCTTACGGGCACCACAATCTCATCGAGTTTCCTAATTCATCGTATTACAGACGAGTAAAAGAAAAAAACGACTTACCAGATGTACAAGACAGTTCATATTTTACACTATGACAAAAAGAAAAGGAGGGTGTTCACATTGTTGTGAGCATCCTCCAAGGGTTGAATGAGCGACTTGCTCGCAAAAGTTGCCGCGATCCGCCTTCGGCGGAAACTGGAGGATCAAGATTTCAAGAGGAGCAAGGGCTCAAGGAACGAGGATCAGAGAACCTTCCGTGAGGAGGAGACCCCCACAAAGTCGCCACGATCGCGGCCGTCCCAGCCGTCGACGCCGAGACCGACCCCGTCGAAGAAGCCGACGACCACGCGGACGGATCAAGCGTAAATTTGCTGGGGTAGCCTCCGTTACCCATAAAGCTTAGCAACTCGAAAGAGGAAGAACTTCGTGTCTCTCACCCCTCTAACGAGTGCTCGAAAGCCTTTGAGCTTGGCATTGAAGGATTCAGCTGAGGCATTCGTGTGTCGGTCTGGAAAGTAATTTAAGA
>LBWG01000017.1 GCA_000993535.1 Candidatus Uhrbacteria bacterium GW2011_GWF2_39_13
GCGTGCCTCTTCGGTCTTGCTTGCCGCAATCCGCATAAGCTTCAGGCGAACATCTTTTTCTATTTTCAGTACTGGTGTTTTTCGTGGCATAGATTCCTCGTATGCCATACTATATATCTATTTATTACTTTTGCAATTAAACACTAGATATCTATCGTGTTTTTTTAGTTCCTACGCATTGTAATGTTTTTCGTACTACGCCAGATAAGAAAAATTGAAAACTGGTGATTTAACAGCCTTTTGCTTTCACTTTGCATAAAAAGCCAAGACATTATTGATTAAAAGAAACTTCATTTCAGCGTATACCATAATATATGTGTATATCCAGTATTCGAATGGAGAAAATGGCTCCGGCAGCTGGATTCGAACCAGCGACCAAGTGGTTAACAGCCACCTACTCTACCGCTGAGCTATGCCGGAATAATAAATTTCAGAGCGCATATTTTAGCATAACCACAGAGAAAAACAAATTAAAAACAGTGCTTAATTAAAAAAATCATTCGTTTTTATCCGAATAACTGAGTTCTTTCGTGTATATAAGGGCCGTTAGATATCAGTTTACTTGAATATAATATTAAAGTTTCAGAGTAAACAACCACCCCTATAAAGGGTGGTTTTAAAGATGACCCTGAAAGGGATAATTTTACTTATGCCACAACGTCATTTGTTCCATTTTCTGTTCTATCTGCTACTGGTTCTTGACGTATGCTTTTATCGCTTCTTCGTCAAGCCCAACCGTGCTCACACAATATCCTTTTGCCCAAAAGTGTCACCCACACATCTCCCTTCAATATCCGAAACTGGTATTTTGGACACCATACTATGAGGTATTTAGTTTTTCAACTCTTTCCTTGTTATCTATTACTCATGCGTAGCCTATTTGCACCATCATTAAAAATGATGGTTTTATAAATTTAATAAAAACGAGTTCAAGATTTGACATTGCTCGCAATACAAGTATCGTAACCAAAGTAAACGTTGCTTAATGTAAGCGATGGGGCGGAGCGTAGAAAGATTCCGTAAAATACACACCTAAAAAATATCCCGGGATACATCAGGAATAATCGAAGTGCTCAAAGTCGAAAAACATGATATGCTTGAACTGGAAGTGCTCAGGCATGTGGAAGAAAGTCCTCTTCTGACTAATCGCAGGATGGCTGACAAGCTGGGAGTAAGCGTCAAGCTGGCACACGCCATTTTAAGGGGGATGGTGAAAAGAGGCCTTTTTCATATCAAAAAACATCACTCCCGCCGCTGGGACTATTTCCTGACCCCGAAAGGATTGGCGGAAAAAGTCAGGCTTACCCGTGAATTTCTGGAATTCTCAATGCAGTTTTACCAGGAGGCGCGTAAGGCCAGTTCCCAGGTATGCAGGGATATCGCCGAGTCAGGCAAGAGAAAAATCGCTTTCATGGGTGCCGGTGATCTGGCAGAGATAGCATATCTCGGTGTCAAGGAATGGAATCTTGAACTTATTGAAATTTATGATGATGAAAAGGAAAGTTTTTTGGGAATTCCAGTAAAAAAACTGGACAGAATATCCACTTCTTCTTCAGATTATATTATTGTTTGCCTTTATGACAAATCAAAACCGATGGCGGAAAGATATCTCCCCCAAAATATCAGGGCCATGGACAATATGAGATGGATTTTTTAAAAGCTGACGAAACATGAATTTAGGCATAATACGTAAAATTGACGAATACCTCGGGCCTCTTGTCTGCAGGTTTTTCTATTGGCTGGAACAACTGAGTCATCCGTCAAGAAAACGCAATATAATTGAGAACTTAACTCCAAAAAAAATTCTGATTATAAAATTTTTTGGCCTCGGCACTATCCTGTTGACCTCTCCTGCACTGAGAATATTAAAAGAGAAATACCATGATGCGGAAATAACAATACTCACAACAACTTCAAATGTTACCGTCTGCTCCATGCTGCCAACCCTTGATAAAGTCCTGGATATAAATATTAAAAATCCCGCAAGCTTTTTAATAAGCTATCTCAAACTGCTTAACAGTTTCAGAAAAGAACACTACGACCTTATCATCGATCTGGAATTCCTTACCAACTTTTCATCGTTAACGACAATTCTTTGCATGTTTTTAGGAAAGTCCAGAGTCTCAATAGGCTTCAATTCGCCACAGCAATGGCGGAACAGAATTTACAATTATACGGTATCTTTTGACCACAGCAGGCATATTTCGAAAATATTCATGAAACTGGTAAGTATTCTTTTCGATGAAAAAATACGCGATGATATAGACTTCAATACGGAGAGAAAGGTTTTCATTGAAAACGCGGATAAAAAATACTTTGATAAACTTCTGAAAAAAGAAGACGCTCTTAAAAAATGCCGGCATATCGTATGCGTAAATATAAATGCCGGCTTTCTCTGCCTGCACCGCCGCTGGCCTGAAGAATATTACAGGGAAATTCTGGAAAAACTCCTAAAAATACAGGATATGGGAATAGTTCTTATTGGCGGTAAAGAGGATGAAAATTATGTTTCAGGATTATACAGAAAAATTCCGTCAAACCCGCGTCTTGTCAATGTCTGCGGCATGAACACCATTAAAGAGTTGATGGGGCTTTTCGTAAAATCAAATCTCCTGATTACCAATGATAGCGGGCCTCTTCATATCGCGTATCTGATTGGCCTCCCGACAATATCTTTTTTTGGCCCGGAAACCCCGTTCCTTTACGGGCCTATCGGCCATGAGCATCACATATTTTATGAAGATATATATTGCAGCCCCTGTCTGAATATCTACAACTCAAAATTTTCTAAATGCAAAAATAATATATGCCTTAGAAATATCACGCCTGAAAAAGTATTGAAAGTACT
This sequence comes from Candidatus Uhrbacteria bacterium GW2011_GWF2_39_13, assembly GCA_000993535.1. GTDB lineage: Bacteria > Patescibacteriota > Patescibacteriia > UBA9934 > GWF2-40-263 > UBA12478. The sequence continues at coordinate 2,849 of LBWG01000017.1, forward strand.
AAAAGAAAAATATCATTACTGCCTGTGACGCCACATTGAAAGAACTTATCCTTAAAAACCATTTAAATCTGCCGTTTATAACAAGGATGCTCAAGTGGCATTTTTCGTACTATATTCTCGGCAGGGGATACCCTGTAAGCGCTGGAGTATATTTAACCGACACCTGCAACAGCCGTTGTATAATGTGTAATCTCTGGAAGAAAAAAAATCCATACACATATCCTATGGAAGAGCAGAAAGCCGCAATAGACGCGTTATCCGCAATGGGATGTTATTATTACTCCATAAGCGGAGGAGAACCGACACTTGTAAAAGACCTGAAGGAAAGGCTCAGATACGCGTCAGCTAAAATTCCCTACGTACATCTCGTTACAAACGGTCTTTTATCGGAAGAAAAAATGGTGTCTGAAATAGTATCTACCGGGATAAAGGAAATAAGCATATCAATTGACGGAACAGAAAAATTTCACAACGCACTGAGAGGAAGGGAAGACGGATTTCAGAAGGCGTTCAATACCTTGAAGCTTTATGCGGCACACTCAGATAAACTTCAGCTAACGGTCAACTCTATTCTGACAAAACGCAGTCTTTCCGAATTGAGAGAACTCAGAAAAATGCTTGATGATTTTCCGGGAGTTCATTATAAATATCTGCCACTGTCTGTACATGAATTATTTCAGAACGACGCAGGTATTGATAAAGCCTTTCCCGGCAACGACGCGTCCATAGATGAAATGGAAGCCTTTCTGAACGAAGCAGCGGCGGACGACAGAAATGTCAATTCGAAGATATTCCTGAAAAAAGCAAAACTTTTTTTCCGGGGACAGGAGGATATTCTACCTGAACAGAAGCAATGCGTATATTCATATCATGCAGTGGAGTTCGGTCCTGACGCTTCAGTTTATCCATGCAGGACCGGAATGAACTTCGCGTCAGAGATTTCAGGTAAAACCGATCTGAAAGAATTTTATTCATCCGCAAAATGCTCCAATATCCAGAAAGAATTAAAGTCCTGCAAAAGATGTCGCAATACAATGCCATTGTGCTATTATGAGCCCAGATTGAATTTTCCAATAACAAATCTTGTAAAGTATTACTTTTCAAAATGAACTTCATATTAAATATCATAAAGAAAATATACTGCCAGAAGCTGGAAGACTTCTGTGTCAGGCTTCTCTATTTTTTCAACACTATTGACACATATTTTATTGTATCGGGCTTCCTTACATATCTTTTTCTGTCGTATAACAGAGAGGTCTCTCCGCTGATACTGTTTCCTGTTTTAATACTGGCGATAACGGCGGCTTTCATTTCCGATTTTTATCCCTGGTTCGTTATATTTTCCCTCCCATTAATAGTATTGAACGCCATAGGCATTGATATGCCTCTGAATGATATTTATGTTCTTCTGGTTTTGAATATTATTGTATTTTTTACTATTCAATTTGGACTGATGGGACTGCCCGACTCAATAGTCGCCAGAGACATAAAAGTGGCATTCATCAAGATGTACAATTCCCTTTTCACTATTGCGCCTACAACAGTTTCATTTGTGATGAGCGTGTTTTTCGGTTTTTTCCTTGCGTTCTCCTTAAATTCAGCAAATTACTGTAAAGACAAGAGCGATTATGCTGTACTTGCCTCTTTCTGGATTTTGATTTTAGTTTCCGCGTTTATCACGAGATACCTAAGACCGAAAAATCATTTCACTAAATTTCACAAGCCCGATATACCGGAAAAACCGCTTTTCAAAAGGGTTCTCCTGCTTAATATAGATGGCGCCAGGAAAGATATTTTCGATAAACTCGTCCTTCCGTGCGTAAGAAAGATTATGACGGAAGGCTCCTATCATCCCAAAGGCCTTGAGACCGTTTACAGAGCGCTTACAAATCCGGCTTTTGCCAGCATATACACCGGAACAATTCCAGAAATACACGGCGTAAAAGACAATAATTTTGGGCAATCAATCAGAACAGAAGGATTGCCGGACATAGTCCCGACAATATCCTACGGTTCTATGCATGTACAACACTTCAATAAAAAATATTGGGAAACAAAAATAGTATCGCTCCCTGAACATTCCGTTTACAAATCCGATGACATAATGGTTGAATGGCTGAAAAAAGATCTTCTTGAAAGAAATGAAGTAAGACTTTTCATCGCGGATTTCAGCGAGGCCGATTTTATCGCTCATGCTTATGGCAGCACTTCGAAAAGTTACAAAGACGCCCTTGAGCGGATTGATGGAAGAATAGGCGGCATAATAGACTGGATGCGCAAAGAAAAACTTGCCGATGAGACAGCTGTAATAATATGTTCAGACCACGGCATATCAGCCATCGACCACAGCTACCTTATCGCGGAATCAGAAAAATATGTCCCCTTCATCATGTGGGGAAAAGGCATAAAAAAAGGGTTTGAGATTACTCGTCCCGGTAAAATAATGGATATATGCTGCACAATATCTTATCTTCTGGGAATGCGCTATCCTCTTGACTGCAGAGGGCAAGTTTTCACGGAGGCGCTGGAAAATCACGATAGAGAAATGGAGACAGATAATTTTGTCTCAAGATTCAATTCTTTGAGCTATGAGGCGACAGCAGAAGATTATGCGAAGGAGAGGGTGGAAATCTATCATGGCGACAGTGCCTGGTGGCAAGACTGCCTGAAAAAACACGTTACAGCTCCCGATGAAGGATTGACCATACTGGACATAGGATGCGGAAGAGGTTTTGTCGCCGACATTTTTTTGTCGTCAGGGCTTAAAATAAAGCGTTTCGTATGCATGGATATTTCCAATGAAATACTTGATTGCTGCAAAAAGAAATTCGGAACTAACGAAACTTTTGAATTTACAGACACTCTCACCAATCTTAACGGCAAATTTGATGTGATTGCGGTAAGTTCTGTCTTTCATCATCTTCACAGACCGGAAAAACTCGCCACCAGAATCGATGAATTACTGAATTCAAACGGGTTTGTGATAGGCAGTCACGAACCGGATAAAACGCCTTTCCTGAAACTTCTTTTCAGACATGCGGCAACTTTATACAAAATGATTGGCGGCGGTATATCCATAAACAACTCAGCCGTCGAAGAATTCAACAGACTTCTGAAAACCAAGTATCCCGCCGCATGTCCAGTCTGCCGGGAGGAAATACTCCAGATGGTCGAATATCATTCGCCCGTAGAGCAATACGACAGTTATGTTGACGCGGAAAGCGGTTTTATCCCGCATGAGTTTTTCAGAAAAGTATTTAGCGGATATGATATTATTCTGCTGGAAAACTATACGACTTTCTTTCACAGACCGCTACTCGAAAAACATAAAATCATTCAGAACGTTCTGAAACTGGGTTTCAAGGTCTTTTCCGGCAAGGGAAATCTCTTCAGATATCTGATTAGGAAACACTGATTATGAAAATAATATTCCCGGTCGTAGGCGCTGAAAACATATCCGTAGCCTATCTCTCATCCGTTCTGAAAAAAGCAGGGCACACTGTAAAAGTCGCCTTTGACAGGTCGCTTTTCAACGACATGCAGTATTTTTCCGTCAAATTTCTAAGCAGGATATTCAGTGAAAAGAAAAGGATGGTTAAACAGATAATTCTCGAGAAACCGGATATCCTGGCTATGTCCGTTTTTACGGATAATTACCAATGGGCGCTGGATGTTGTAAGAGAAGTCAGGAAACAGCATAAATGTATCACGGTCTGGGGCGGAATGCATCCCACCGCCTGCCCTGAAGAAGCGATTGCCCAAGAAGAGGTTGATTACATGATAATCGGTGAAGGCGAAGCGCCGTTTCTGGAACTCGTCGATGCACTTGAGAAAAATACGTCCATGAAAAATATTCAGAATCTCTGGTATCGGGAAAATGACGGCAATATCGTTAAAAATCCACCCCGGACATTAATGGACCCAAAAGATTTTCCTCCGGTCGATAAAACAGTTTATGAGAAGTTCATCCCAATGAAGGAATATTATCTGACGGTTACGTCAAAAGGCTGTATTGCAAAATGCAGTTACTGTCTTCAGAATTTTCTGTGGAACTGGGAAAAGGAACAACAGATAGGTAAATTTCTGCGCGAAAAAAACGTTGACATGGTTATAGACGAATTCAGGGAAATGAAGTCTCGTTACGGCATTAAATACATTGACATTAAAAACAATGTACTGTCTGGAAATAAGCAGTGGATGGATGAGTTTCTGAAACGCTATGCGGAAGAAATAAAACTTCCATTTCGGATTATGGGACACCCTCTACTTTTCCAGGAAGATCTCGCTGAAAAATTAAAAAAGGCGGGATGCCATCATATTCAAATCGGCATAGAGTCCATGAACTCTGATGTAAGAAAAAATGTTCTCTTCAGAAATGAAAGCAATGAACAGATAAAGAAAGCGCTGGACAGTATCGACAAGGCGGGAATAAATTTTTCTGCCGATCTTATCGTTGGCCTACCGGGTGAAACTGAAAATGATCTGATTGTCAGTGTCAAAATCCTCTCCGAATATAAACATCTCATAAGAGCGTCCATATTCTGGCTCCAGTATCTCCCGAGTGTCGCCATAACCAGAATGGCAATTGAAAAAGGTTATATTGACGGAAAAAATGAAGAGCTTATAAATAAAGGTCTGCAGAATAATTATCTTTCGACAGGCTCGCCGATGGAGGCTGACAGAATGCGCATACTGAAAACTTATCATATCATATTTCGCCTTCTGCCAATAATACCCCAAAAAATTGTCAATCTCATCATGAATACCGGCATTTACCATATTTTTCATTACCTCCCTTTTCAGACGGCATTCATAATAGCCGTGGACGTTTTCGTCTCATATATCAGAAATGATTATTACGCGAAATGGATAATGAAATGGTACTTTAAACAGATATGGAAGCATATTATGGGAAAAATAGAAACAATATCAGAATGAAAAAAATTATGGGCAGAAGAATACTTTTTTCCGTACCCGAAAGCGGCACAGTTATAAAACAGGCACAGGCTCTGAACGGGCTCGGATGGGAAATAATAATCACTCCCAATCTCGAAAAAGTTTTCGGAAATTCCAATATTCCGTTCAGGACAGTAAATGAATTTACAGGTTTTGAAAAAGAATTTCCATTCCCTCCGACCCTGCATCCTGAAATGGAAGCGGCGTTGACACTTGATACGGCAAACAGAATAGATATCGTATATGATATTACCTACAGTCTGGAAAGAGGCAATGATGTCGGAGGACATACATTACTGGCTCTCGCCGTTAAAGGAAACCGTATTCCTGTGGCTTCAGAAGAAGATATGGATACGCTTATCGACCTGCTCAAAAATGGAACTGTTATCGATGAAACAAGAAAAACATTTATCAGCAGAACTTTAGATAAAATCATATCACATTACCAGTCTCTGAAGAACGATAGAGGTGATTATGTTTCCGGCAATTTATTCCTGGAACTGGAAAACGGTGAAAATCCTTATCAGACGCCTGCATATCTTTACAGCGCGTCTGACGATGACGCGCTTGCGATACATAAATTTCAATTGCTCTCTGCCAATGTTCCGTGCTTTACGAATACCGCGGATATGGACTGTATCCTCCATACGATCTGCCTGGCGGCAGAGGCCTTTAAAAAAGCTTTTGGCAAAGTCCCTTTCATAGCGATATCAGCTAAACATGGCAATCCATGCGGAATGGCGGTGGATTGGAACAGTCCTGAAAAATGCATTGAAAAATCATTATGGGGAAGTCCTCTGGCAGTGTGGGGCGGTGAATTTATCGTAAACTTTCCGATAGATGACTTGCTTGCGGAAAAACTTGTTTCGAGTCCTTTGCGCGAAAAGAAATATAACAGCCCATATTGGATGCTTCATATAATAGCGGCCCCTGAATATTCAGAAAAAACCCTTGCCGTTCTGTCAAAGGGAAAAAGCAGAAAGATTTTCAGAAATCCGGCACTTTCCGAGCCCAGCCTTAACCAGAACCCTCTGAAGCGTTTTGTAAGAGGCGGTTTTATGAAACAGCCAGCTTGCAGTTATGTTCCGGCTTTTAAAGACTTGTCAGGGATTTCTGATATCAACACTCTGACTGACATGATAATTTCATGGTCTGTATCGTTCAGTTCTTTTCACGGCGGGAACGAAGTAGCGCTTTCATCGGCCAACAGGCTTATTGGTGTTGGCGGAGGACCGTCAACGCTTGACGCGGCGCAGATAGCAGTTTTGCGAGCTCGTGATAATGGACACGATCCGAAGGGTTCAGTTTTTGCGGCAGACGCCTTTTTCCCGTTCACTGATGCACCTGAAATTTTGTATTCCGGAGGCTGTATTGCGGGTTCCGTTCCGGAAGGCGGCAAAAATGATAAACTTGTTAAAAATTATTTTGCTGAAAAAAATGTTTCCGTCGCCTATCTCCCCGAACAATATCGCGGTTTCATACGTCATTAAGGAAGAATTATGAGAGTTGCACTTATACAGGCAAGGATTACTGACGCAAATACATTCCTTACCCCTTTGGGATTATTGTATATTGCCGCATATCTTCGCAGGCAGGAACATCAGGTAATAGTTCTTGATCAGGACTGTGACGTAAATGACCCTATGCCGCTGCTTTCTAATTTTCAGCCGGAAGTGATAGGTTTTTCCGTAATGACCACCTATTACAGAAGAACTGACCGGATGATAAGAAAAATCAGAAAAGAATTGCCGGGCGCCGTAATCTGCGCGGGAGGAATACATCCCAGCGCGCTGCCTGAAAGGACAGTTCAGGAACTTGGCGGCGGACTTGATTTCATCATAAGAGGCGAAGGAGAGCTGACTCTTACCGAAGTCTTGAGAAGAATGGAAGCGGGAGAAGATATCCATACCGTCAGGGGAACTTATTTTTATCAGAACGCCAAACTAACCGATAACGGACGGGCAGAGGCATGCCCGAACCTTGATCTGCTGCCGTTTCCAGCAAGAGATTTGCTGGATATGTCCAAATACATGACCTACCCCGGTTTCATAAAAGGCATACCTCTGGAAAAAACAACAAATCTAATATCAAGCAGAGGCTGTCCCGCCCAGTGTATCTATTGCGGCAATCAGGTATTGTTTGACAGAAACATCAGAAAGCGTTCCGCCGATAATGTCATCGGTGAAATCGAAAGTCTCGTCGAAAATTACAATATCGGCGGTTTTGGTTTTTCGGATGATAATTTTATGGCCGACAGCAAGCGGGTTGTTGAATTCTGTGAAAAACTTATAGACAAAAAATGGAACTTGAAATGGGTATGCAGCACAAGGGCTCTGAATATAAAGGAAGATCTTACGAGATTGATGTACAGGGCCGGATGCCGTCAATATGAGATAGGCGTTGAATCCGGTAGCGATAAGATACTTAAATATATGAAAAAAGGTCTCACAACAGAACAGATTGCCGAAGGATATGACATAGCAAAGAAAAACGGCATGAGGCGCATGGCGTCTTTTATCATAGGCTTCCCTACTGAAACGGAAGAGGACATAAAACTCACTGAGAAGTTCGCAAAAAAAATAAAACCTGATTTCGCCTCCTTCTTTTTCCTTACCCCCTACCCGGGAACAGAACTTTACTCAATGGCACTGAAAAACGGCTGGATACCGGAGAAACACGAATTCGGAGAAGACTGGACAATCCGCCAGGCGGAAGAGCCGCTGATGGCAATTGAATTCACGCCGAAGCAGCTGAAGTTTTTCAGGGCGCACCTTCAGAACGCTTTCTTCTGGAAAAACTTCTTTTCAGGTATCAACATACCGTTTTATTCCCTTATGGCGTGGTCACTGCTTGTGAATCCCAAAATACTTTTTAAGTCAGTCTTCCAGGTCATAAAGACCCGCAGATTCGACTACCTTGCAGAAAGCGCATTAGCCGCATACAGATATAAAATCGAGAAATGCGGGCGCAAATAGAAATCAAATGAAAATAATAGCCGCGAATAAAAAAATACGGGAAAGCTGAACAATGAAAGCATATTCTGCCGCATAAAACTTGGAAGGCGTATTCCCCTTTATTGCGAGTGGGAAATAACTTCTACGTGTAACATGAAATGCCCTTTCTGCAGCACCTCCAGAAGTCCCGGTTCTCATGAAAAGGATCTGGACACGGAGGACGCTTTAAATACAGTAAGACAACTCGCTGAGATGGGAACACGCATAATACATTTTTCAGGAGGAGAACCGACTCTGCGTAAAGACCTCCAAGAAATCGCGGCTCACGCGACTGAATGCGGCATGATTGTCTCAATGACGACAAACGGCTCAGCATCGGAAGCGCAAATGTCCAGATTACTTGATATTGATCTGATACGGGTAAGCATTGACGGTACTGAGATCTTTCATGATGAACACAGACAGACGCCAGGGGCTTATGCAAAAGCAATAAACATTTTGAAATACTTGAAATCCAAAGGAAAGCATCCACAGATAACAACCGTTTATACGGAAGATTCAAGATATGAAACACTGGCAGAGCTGGCAGAAACGGCACGTGATATCGGGGTAAACATTACTCTCAATGTGCAGGGTAGAAATGTTAATATGGGGAAATCCGATGAGGATGGAGAACAAATAAATAAACTTCATTCGGAGTTTTTCCGCAAATATCTTGATGTCCTCACTACTCTCAAAAAAAAGTTTGGCAAGGTTATAACAGATTCCGAACCCATCCCGACTATAATAAAATATGGCGGACTGAATATTTTCGGATGCAGGGCCATGGATATTGCTGTCACAATAAAGTCTGACGGAGCCGTATCTCTCCCATGCAATGGCCTTGGAATAATAAGCGAAAAAGGCGTATTGAAGGATATCTATTACAGCGACAAAGCATATGAAATCAGAAAAATGCAGGGTAAATACCCAATCTGCAAAGGATGTTATATCAAATGCATGTGCTCGGCAAGCGCCATGTTGAAATTTTCCGGGCTCTATGGAATTATAAATTCATACATAAAAAATATATTAAAGTGAGATGCTTCATGAAAGGCAGAATCAAAACAATAATCAACGCCAGAAAAGCAGCATTAAAACTGCTGGAATGTAAATTGACCGGGCGCCGCATACCGGTAAGAGTCAGTCTGCTTATAACCAAATACTGCAATCTCAGATGTTTTTACTGTTACGCTAAAGACACACTGGATAATAAAGACATTAAAGAACCATCTCTTGATGATCTTAAAAACATAGTTGATCAGATATATGATTGCGGGTGTCGCTGGATCAATATACTCGGCGGCGAACCCCTGATAAGAAACGATGCCGGGGAATTCATTGACTATGCTCACAATAAAGGCATGCTTCTGGAAATCACAACCAATGGTTTCTTCATACGGCAGAAAATAGAAGCACTGAAGAAGGTCGATCATCTCTGTGTAAGTCTTGACGGCGACAAGGAAGCCAATGACAAAAGCAGAGGCAAGGATTCCTTTGAAAAAATCATTGATGGAATAAAATTTGCCGTCGAAAACGGTCTGCGCGTCAGAGTACATGCCACATTATGTAAGCGGACAATGGCAGAAAAATCACTGAGTTTTCTTTCGGACTTCTGTAAAAGCTACAATATAAAATTCAATTATTCCGAAAACGGTTTGCCGGGAATTGAAGAACTTGACCCCGATTTTCTGCTGACTGAAGAAGAAACCCTTAATTTTTACAAACAATACAGGAAACTTAAAAAACAGGGGTATCCTATTGTGAGTTCAGATGTCGCCGTCGATTATGTTGCCCAATGGCCCCTGAAAAATATTACCACGATTTACCGCAAGGATCTTCCGGAAATAAAATCCGACACTTACTACCCCTGTATGCTGGGACGAAACCAGTGCTTCATAAGCAGTAACGGAGATGTTTATCCCTGCACAAAAAAATGGGGTTATGGGAAAAATATTTATGAAGTCGGCTTCAAGGAAGCATGGGAATATCTTGCAGGCCTCGACTGTGTCGCCTGTAAAGAACTCGGAACTATAGAACAGAGCGTAATCCTCGGCCTGAATCCTAAAGCTATTTTGAATGCAATACTGAACTTCAGCTGAAAGAAAACTTATGGTCTGCAAATACTGTATAGATGAAAAGGCGGCCTGTAAAATAAAGGTCGCCCGCATAGAAACAAAATGCAAGTATCATTGTTGCCCCGGACTGGTCTATTCCTACGACAAAATTGCGCCTGCGGGAATATGCAGAGAGCTTTTTTATTCCGTATATCCGGAATGTCTCTCCCTTCTTTACAGTGGAAAACCACGCAAACTTCTGCCCAGAAAAAAAGGTATGACAAAAATAATGGCATCATGCCCGGCACCGGATGGCGTAAAAGTGGAAATATCTGTAAAAGATATCTTTCCCCCTCCCGTGAGAATTATCAAGGAAATCACAGAGGAAATATGTAAGTTTATTTACCGTCCTTTAGATGGACACTTCAGGAGAGTATTCATAAGAATTATTGACAAAGGCAATGCCTGCCCTAAAAACTTTCTTCCCGGAAGCATTTTCGAATTTAATACTATTAAAAAAGATGAATTATGTCCTGCCGGTTTTGCCGCGATTTATCCATATATCAAAACATTCTACAGCACTCATAAGGATGGCGAAATGCCGGAAATAAAAATACACTGTCCAGATTATGTCGGCGTTACTTACGAAATAAAGGATATTAACTAATGGGAGCTACCGATTTTTTTTGTCATTCATGCACGTGCGGTAGTTTCAAATTAAATGGAAACGGCACAGTCCGCGAAATGAAGGATATTCTGCCGGAAAATATCTGCCCTCTGCTTTTTCACAGCGTCTATGCTTACATACTCACTCTTGTAAACGGAGGCTGGATGAACTGGGTCGGACACGAAACTCATGTTATCGTGAATTGCCCTTACACAAACGGTGTAGCTGTATATGTCAAAGGAAATAATGTACCGCATACTATTGAAATAGAATTGATTAAGACTGGAGTCTGTCCCAAGGCATATAAACTCGGACAAGCTTTTATTTTCAGCACAAGACCTGAAAATATGCTTTTAATGAGCATGATTGAAAAAGCATTTCCCGATATCCTGATTTTTTCCGAGGAAAACAAATGCCAATCCAAAACTTATCTTCATAATTTTGATAACCGTGAGATATCTTTTGAAATAGAATATACAGGCAGGTAAAATCATGAACTACCACAATTTGCTGAATGCTAAAAGAGCGCTCATAACAGGTGCGTCACGGGGTGTGGGCAGAGCAACAGCACTGCTCTTCGGAAAGTACAAAATGAGACTGGGACTCATCGCACGCGATATTGAAAAGTTGAACGCCCTCGCTTCCGAAATCAATAGTACGGGCGGGGAAGCGTTTGCCATCCAATGCGATCTATCTGAAACTGAATCCGTCAATCATGCGGCTTCATGTTTTCTGAAGCGCTTCGGAACTCCCGATTTTCTGATCAATAATGCGGGAATCGCGGTAAGAGATTACTGGCGGAATATAGATATTTCGACAGAACTGAAAATTACGTCCGTAAACTATATAGCCCCTTTGCTTCTTATAAGATTTTTTCTTCCAGATATGCTTAAACAAAACAAAGGTCATATAATAAATATCAATTCGATTGCCAGTTATTATGCCGCTCCCTATCAGGGTGCTTACTGTGCGAGCAAAAGCGCACTTCTGGCATACAGCGAAAGCCTTGCTTATGAACTTGAAAAAACAAAAGTCAATATCAGTAATATATGTCCAGGCCCGATTGACACAGATTTTCTGAATGGTAAAAATTACGAGAAGTTCAGGAAAGATGCAGGAATAGTCAAAGCGGAACAGATAGCTGAAGCAATATTGAAAGTAATCGCTACTCCAGAAGAAATGATTTTTATTTCTCCCGCATGGAAAGTGCTTGCTTTAAAAATTGCGAAGTTCAAGCCTTCTTTTTTTAGACGGATATTTGAGTTGAAAAACCTTTCTCCCGGGAAATGAAATACATGATTGAGATGATACAAGGTTATATAAATTATTTCATCAGGAAGCCAACGGCCCTCCCTAGAGCCATCTCTGGAATATTTGATAGAGTAATTCTGAAAAAGCCGCACCTCAGAGTGGCGGAAGTCGCTACTACCTTTCTCTGCAACTCTAAGTGTGTCATGTGTTCATGTTCGGAATATTGCAACACCGAGAAAGAAAAACAGAGAATGTCTCCTGAAGAATATAAGAAGCTGGCGGCGGAACTTGATGAAATTGGTTGTGTTTCAGTAAATATTACGGGTGGGGAAGCCCTTGTCAGAAAAGATATAGACGCGGTTATAAAGGCTTTCAATCCGTCAAACAAAATAGTCAATCTCATAACAAACGGGATACTTCTGGACAAAGAAAAAATCAAATACTATGCGTCTATCGGCATTGACAGTATCGTAGTCAGCCTTGAAAGCACAAACGCCGAAGAAAATGACCACATAAGAGGGCATGAAGGACACTTTGCAAAAGTAATGGACATCATAAATTGGACTGCTGAATTCAAGGTGAAATTAGGTCTGAGCCTTACAATCGGCGATTTCAATTTTGACAAAGTATATGAAATGCTCGATTTCTGTAAAAAGCGGAAAGTTTTCCTCTGCCTTGCGCATGGCGGAAGCATTGGCAAATGGTCGGAAAACAAGTCGATATTTCTTGCGGAGAAAAATGCGGAAAAACTCCTGAAACTTATAAAACAGCACAAGGAAATGAAAATTGATTTCAGCGCCAATCTGGGACTGAAGCCCGGCTGTCCGGCAATTCTCGAGAAAATATATGTCACGCCCTATGGTGATATACTTCCATGTACTTTCATCCCTCTTTCATTCGGAAATCTCAGAAAAGAGCCTTTTAAAGTCATATGGGACAGAATGATAAAATTCCATAAGGAAAACGTTACATGCAGGACTTACTGTCTGAGGTCTTATAATAAAGATTTCATCACAAAGTTCCTCGAACCTGTAAAATCTCTGCCACAGCCGGTTTGCATAAAAGACCATCCATATTTTAAGGAAACAGGAAAGAAAAATGTCAAATCTGAGTAAAAAAATAATTGCCGGAATGAAAGTGTTCATACGCCGCTTCACGGGAAAACAGGCGCCGCTTGAAATAAACATTCATATAACTGACAAATGCAATCTGAAGTGCACCTACTGCTATTCCAATTTTTATAAAAGACACAATGATGATATTTCACTGCATGACATAAAAAGGATTGTCGACAGTTTTTATGAAATGGGTGTAATTGAGGTTTCCCTGATAGGAGGAGAACCCTTTCTTCACCCCCAGTTTCCGGAAATAGTGGATTATGTCAAATCAAAAGGATTATTCTGTTCTGCTGTTACAAACGGTTACTTTGTCAGCAAACTCATTGATACAGCAAAGAAACTTGATATGATTTGCGTCAGCATTGACGGACTGAATGAAGTAAATGACCTTACCAGGGGCAACGGCAGTTTCAACAAAGCTATTGAAGCACTGGAAATCATGCAGAAAAATAATATAAACAGAAGCATCAGGGCCACGTTGCAGAAACATAATCTTCAGTACATTGAAGATATGATGGATCTCGCAGTGAAATACGGCGCCATTCTTAATTTCGGACTGCTTTTTCCGCAAAGTTCAGAGAGCGGCGAAGTAAAAGTCGTGAGTAATGAAACTCCTCCTGACGAGCTTTATAAAAACGCGTTGTCCCGGATAATAGAGTTGAAAAAGCGTTACCCGTCCAGATTTTTCAATTCAATTACGAATTTCACCAATGCCCTCAATTGGCCGGTCAGCTATACGAAGTTTTTTCTCTTTGAAGATGAGTTGAAAAATATAACTAATTTCAAAGCTGTTCCATGTTACGGCGGCAGGACTTTTGCCACGATAGATACCGACGGCAGGATATATCCCTGTACTAATCTCATAGGTTATTATGACGCCCCTAATGTTCTGGAAATGGATGTAAAGGAAGCGTGGAATAAGATAAAAGACCACAAATGCAGCGCATGCTTCTATCTCTCCAGCGTAGAGAAAAATCTTGTTTCAAATTTCAATATTGATGCCATGCTGAACCTTCTGAAAGTAAAAAGAATAAAATGAACGTTATGCCTAAAACAATATCTATAATTTCAGTCATCATTTCTCTGACCCTTTTGTCCTTTTTGTTTGATGGCGCTTTCACGTATATGTCAGGAGATGATGCTTATGCCATCACGGCAATAGAAAAAAAATATGATTCATCTCTGTATCATGATGATTTGCAAGTAGCATCAATGGTAAAATCATATTTTACGGCTTATTACGAATGCCTGTATTTTTGGGGAAACCGGATCGGCATAAAATCGGCATGTATCATTTTTCAGCTTATCTCACGCCTGCTCTTATATTCTTCATTACTTTTCCTTGGATATTCCCTTTTCAAATCCTTTAATATCGGATTACTCACAGCGTTTATGTTTATTACCCATAAAACAGTGCTGGCCTGGGGCAATATTACCGCGACAACACTTCACCCTCAGTTTTTGGCGCTTCCTGTCCTGCTGTATGGTTTTGCTTTTCTTTTCCGGGGAAACATGCTGACTTCCAGCATAATCATCGCGGCGTCCATTTACATACACGCCACAACCGCGATATGGGGCATGATAATTTTCCCGTTCTGCTGGCTTGCGCTGGAAGGCTACAAAAACATGAAAAAAAGCATAATATCCGCAAGCGCCGCAGTAATAATATTACTCCCCTTCGCGATGCTTTACTTCTCAATGTTTCCGGTTGGAAAAGGCATATATGATGTAAACCTTATTGAAGCCTTGGCCAGATGGCGGCTTGCCTATCATATTTTCCCCTCATACTGGCCAATATATCAGACATTGTTAAAAATCATTGACTTCTCCGGTTTTGCCGTATTTGGTTATATCGGTGTCCGGAATAACGCAAGGCTGCGCAATCTTCTAATCGCAATTATATCTGGCACATTGTTACTCTGGACAGCTGGATTTATCATGAGCGAAATACATTACACGCCTCTCATAAACAAACTTCAATTTATAAGAGCATCATTCATTGAATATATTTTATTATCAGTGTTTCTTGCAAACTACATATGGACAAAAATGTCTCAATCTTACTCTGAAAACAAATTTTCGAATTTGGCCCTGTATATATTTGCGTCAGTTTTTTTATGCCTGCCAGGAGTCGGGAAGATGCAATTCGCGGGCTTATTTCTTCTGACTGCAAACCTCTTTCTGAATCTCAAATATCTTGATAATCTTATGAGTAGAATTTACAAGAACTTACTGTTCTGTTGTAAAAAGCTTGAAAAGCAACATGTTTCTAATCTTCTTTTCCTTGTCGTTCTTATTCTGATAACGATTATTTTCTTTTCCGCAAACATAAAAACACTTGAACCCAAGCTGAAGGAGGCCGCTCTCTGGGCAAATTCCAATACAGCAAAACAAGATTTATTTATAACACATCCGACCCTTGCGGAAGGCTTCAGGTATTGGGCGAAGCGCCCGCAATTACCGGACTGGAAAGACGGCGGGATTGCAAACTATGATTATGCATACGGCGAAGCTTTATGGATTTACTCCGGGAATGGACGAAAGCCAGCTTGAAAAGGTGCGGGCGGAGGACATTATCCGCGCGGGAATTGCGGCAGAGGCCCGATATGCTTTGCTTCCTTTTTCAGAGGATTTTCTTGATAAGCGCATTGTCTTTAATAACGATAAATGGCTCATACTGGATTTAAAAAAGTAATAAATGGATTTTTCTAAATGTTAGACACTCTGAATAAAATCTGGCAGATATTAAACATCAAAGAAAGATATTCTTTAATAGCGGTTTCCATTCTTATTTTTATCGGTTCAGCGCTGGAACTTGCCGGTATCGGTATGCTTCTTCCCTTTATAGCTCTGCTGAGCGATGTTGAAAATCTCACGAAAAAATGGTATCTGAAGCTCTTCAGTGATTTTTTCAAATGCGAGAGTCCTGAATCATTACTGACAATAATGGCTGTCATTCTAATCATATTTTTCATGGCAAAAAACTTTTTCCTCTTCACCCTGACATTTATCCAGTCAAAATTCATCAATCATCTGTACAGAAGAATATCTGACACTCTTTTCAAAACTTATATGCACAGCTCTTACGCGTTTCATTTGCAGAAAAACAGCGCTCATCTTCTGAAAAACCTGCAGGCGGTATATTTTCTTTGCCGGGTGCTGATGAGTTCCGTGATGATACTTTTTTCCGAACTGCTTTTGATATCACTGATAGCATGTTTCCTTGTTATTTTATATCCGTACTCTTCGACAGTCATCATATCGCTTATGATTGTATTCAGCTCTCTTTTCTATTATTTCATGAGAAAGAAAATTAAATACTGGGGAGAAGTCCAGCACGTACAGGAAAAATTTGCCATACAGCACGTAAAACAGGGCCTTGCCGGGATAAAAGAGGCCAAACTGATGGGATGCGAAGACCATTTCTGCGATCTTTATGAAAATAATCTCTCAATGATGGCAAAATCTTTTTTTTACCAGGATGTTCTTAATCAGTCCCCGCGACTCTATATAGAAACACTGAGTGTGGTTTTATGTCTTTCTTTTATGATTTATTATTTTCAGACCGGCATGAAGCCGGGAGATGTTTTCATTGAATTTTCGCTTCTTGCCATAGTAGCCATAAGACTGATGCCCTCCATGAACAGGATAGTATCGGCGCTGGTGCTTATAAGATTTCAACTGCCCAGCTTGCATTTAGTCCATGCAGACATATCATCCCTTCAGTTAAAACATGGTAGAGTTAGTGATGAAAAGAAAATTGCCTTCAATAATGTCATCGAACTTGAGAATGTCTCTTTCCGCTATGAAGGAACTGCGGACGACACACTGAAACACATATCGGTCTCGGTAAAGAAGAACAGTTCAGCGGCTTTTGTCGGCGCTACCGGCGCGGGAAAAACGACTATTGTTGATATCATCCTTGGACTTTTGAAGCCGCAAAGCGGAAAGGTTATTGTAGATGGATACGACATTCATGATTTTTTGTCATCATGGCAGAAGAGCATAGGATATGTGCCGCAGGATATTTCTCTCGCCGATACATCAATAAAGGAAAATATCGCCTTCGGTATTCTCCCTGAAAATGTTGATAACAAAAGATTGGAAAGAGCAGTCAAGATATCCATGCTTGAAGATTTTATCAGGGAACTTCCGGAAGGACTTGACACTGTCATAGGAGAAGATGGGGTCAGGCTTTCAGGTGGACAGCGTCAGCGTATCGGCATAGCGAGGGCCCTTTATAACGATCCGGAAATAATTGTACTTGACGAAGGAACGGCATCTTTGGACAATCTCACTGAAGATGCTGTCATTAAAGCATTGGATCGTTTAAACCGAGAAAAGAAAACTATAATAATCGTCGCTCACAGGCTCTCAACAGTCAGGAGATGCGACAAAATCTACTTTGTTAAAAACGGACAAATAGCCGCAACTGGAACTTATGATGAATTGATTAAGTCTTCAGATGACTTTGCGCAGATGCTTACAGCGGGCCAGCTCAATTGAAAACTAAAACCATAAAGCTAACACAGGGAGATATTATAATGGGAAAGAAGCTCAGGATTGCCCTCACTGGTTGCGGTAGAATAGCCCAGAGACATTCCGAACTGCTGGGGAAGAGTTTAATTGCCGGGGCGGAACTTGTGGCTGTTTCTGATATAAACAGAGAAAAGGCTGAAGATTGCGGAAAAAAATATGCTGTTCCATACTATGAGGACTTTAATGTTATGATGGAGAAGGAGAAACCGGATGTGGTTTCGGTATTGACACCCAGCGGACTTCATGCGGAACACGTAATAGCTCTTTCAAAGTATGGCAAACATATAATTGTAGAAAAGCCAATGGCGTTAACTCTTAACGACGCCGATAATATGATCAGAGCATGTGACTTAAACGGGTGCAGGCTTTTCGTTGTGAAACAGAACCGTTTCAATTTGCCGGTCGTAAAGCTCAGGGAGGCAATGGACAGTTCCCGTTTTGGAAAAATAGTACTCGGGACAGTTCGTGTAAGATGGTGTAGGCCTCAGAAATATTACGACGCTGACGCATGGCGCGGAACCTGGGCGCTGGATGGCGGAGTTTTATCCAATCAGGCAAGTCATCATATAGATCTGCTTGAATGGATGCTCGGAGATGTTGAAAGCGTTTTTGCGAAAAGTACTACAGCACTAGTCAATATAGAAGCGGAAGACACCGCCGTGGTAGTATTGAAATTTGTTAGCGGCGCTTTGGGAATTATTGAGGCAACTACTGCCACCCGCCCTAAAGATCTTGAAGGCTCAATCAGCATACTCGGAGAAAAAGGAAGCGTCGTTATAGAAGGCTTCGCCGTCAATGAACTTAAGACTTGGAATTTCACGCAGATGCCTCCTGATGAAAATGATGTTATCAAAAAATATTCGGTAAACCCTCCCGACGTTTACGGCTTCGGTCACAAGGCATATTACGAACATGTTGTTGACTGTATAAACAATAATCGCCATCAGTTGGTTGACGGTCTTGAGGGCAGGAAAAGTCTCGAACTGATATCCGCGATATATGAATCAATCGAAACAGGAAAAGAGGTTTTTCTGAGATTCAAACCGAGTAAATGCAAGCTGGGACATAAATAATAGAAAGGCTGAGTTTCAATGACCCCCTCTATCAAAAATATCGATATTGTTGATGTTGAATTCGGTGAAAATGTAACTGTTGTAAAGCCTGTCAATCTCTACGGCTGCAGGATTGGCGACGGAACCTTTGTCGGCCCATTCGTCGAGATACAGAGAAATGCCGTTGTCGGCAAAAATTGCAAGATACAGTCCCATGCGTTCATTTGCGAACTTGTGGAAATAGGCGATAATTGTGTAGTTTCCCACGGCGTTATGTTTATCAACGATCTTTTCAAAACAGGCAAACCAGCTTTTCGTGATAAAACATTATGGAAGGCCACAAAAATAGGTTCAAATGTTCTTTTCGGTTCAAACTCGACAATACTTCCAGTAACAATTGTCGATGGAGTAGTCATCGGAGCCGGTTCTGTTGTTACAAAAAACCTGCTGATTAAAGGAATCTATGCGGGAAACCCGGCGAAACTTTTAAGAAAACTTTAAATTCGGAGTGATTTATGAACGTCCCATTTGTTGATTTAAAATGTCAATACGCTAATATCAAAGACAAAATTGATTCTGCAATAAAAAACGTGGTAGAGGAAACTGCCTTTATCCGAGGAAAATACGTTGAGAACTTTGAAAAAAGTTATGCGTCTGAATATGGCGTAAAAAACTGTGTAAGTGTCGGCAATGGTACAGAAGGCATTTACATAGCACTGAAAATGCTGGGCATCGGCCCCGGCGATGAAGTCATAACTACCGCATGCAGTTGGATTGCCACTTCGGAAACCATCACACAGACTGGGGCAAAACCTGTTTTTGTTGACATAAACCCTGACTGTTATACAATAAATACATCTCTGATAAGAGGTAAAATCACTAAGAAAACTAAAGCAATTATTCCTGTGCATTTTTACGGACAGCCTGCCGATATGGATAAAATAATGGCAATTGCTCAGGAATATGGGCTTTATGTTATTGAAGATTGCGCACAGGCGCACTTTGCGATGTTTAGAGGGAAAAAGGTCGGAACTATCGGTAATGTCGGGGTGTTCAGTTTTTATCCCAGCAAAAATCTCGGAGCATATGGCGATGCGGGCTGCATAATTACCGATAATGATGAACTCGCTTATAAGATGCGCCTTTATGCAAACCATGGCTCCGTAAATAAGGTTGATCACTTGTTCGAAGGTATAAACAGCAGAATGGACGGACTTCAGGCTTCAGTGCTTTTGACAAAACTTCCTTATATTCATGAATGGAACAAAAGACGATATGAAAACGCGATGATTTATAATTCTCTTCTGAAGGATTTTGAAAAAATAAAAATTCCTGTCGTAAGAGATGAATGCCAGCACGTGTTTCATGTCTATGCGATAAGAGCGGAACAGAGAGACGAACTAAAGGAATTCCTTTCTTCAAATGGCATTCAAACGGTGCTTCACTATCCCAGAGCACTGCCGTTTCTTTCGGCATATAAGTATTTGAATCACGATAAAGATGATTTCCCTGTAGCTTACAAACACCAGACGGCAATCTTGTCGCTTCCGATGTATCCGGAACTTGAAAGAGCACAGATTGAATATGTTGTGAAAAAAATAAAAGAGTTCTACAAGTCAAAATGAGTTATACCCTGGCCAAGATAACAAGTTTCTATCCGGGATACCTTAGAAATTATTATGAACGCTTTCCCGGCATCACTGAAAAATCCTATTCGGAACAGTTTGACCACTTGATGTCAGACTCTTTTGGCTGGGCAGATTATTTCGCGAAAAATCTCAGGTTACTGGGAGTAAATGCCCATGAAATTGTTTTCAACATTAAGCCTCTTCAGGAAACCTGGGGTAAAGAAAATAATGTTAAAAATAATGAGTTGAAGCATATACTGATTGAACAATTGAGAAGTATAAAACCGGATGTTCTTTTTATCGAAGACGCGTTCAAACTAAATGGCGACTGGGTAGAATATGTAAGAAAGGAAATTCCATCCGTAAAACAGGTTTTCGGATGGTGTGCCGTAAATTACTCAAAAAAGGACTTTGATAATTTCAAACCATTTGACTATATGCTGTCCTGCACTCCCGGTTTCAGGGATGAATTTATAAGGAACGGAAAGAAATCATATCTTTTATATCATGCATTTGAGAAAAATATTCTCACTAAAATTGAACCTATGAATGAACACAGAGATAAAGACATAATTTTCATTGGCTCTATTATATTACAGGAAGCTTTTCATCTTAAAAGGCTTGAAATTCTGAAAAAGCTCAATGACGCGGAAGTAAAGCTGGAAATTTACTCTGTTCTCAAGCGGCATGATAAATATAAAAATTTTCTGAAGCAGATATATCAATTCCTGAGAAAGTTTTTTTCATTCCTTAAATCCCCAAATATGCAGGCCTTTCCGATGAATATAATTGACGATTACAATACATTATGCTCAATATGCAAAACGCCTGTTTACGGGATAGAAATGTTTAGGACCATGTCGAAAGCTAAAATATGTTTCAACAATCATATAGACGCGGCGGGTGAATATGCGGGCAACATGAGACTCTTTGAAGCGACAGGAGTAGGCACATGCCTGCTTACTGATCATAAAAAAAACATTCCCGAAATATTTGAAGCCGACAAAGAAATTGTAACATATAAAAGTGTTGATGAGTGCATAGAGAAAACCTTATGGCTCCTCAGCCATGACAAGGCAAGAGAAGAAATTGCTTTATCCGGTCAGAAACGGGTACTGAAGGAACATACCTATTACCACAGAGCAGAACAGTTGAATGATATAATTGCGAAAAACTTTTAAGAGTCTTCATTATGAAAAAGCTCATCAAAAATATAATTAAAGACATTCTTCCCCCGTTCTTCTATAGAACCATTTTGGATTTCACCGCGCAATTAACTTTTTCAGGTTCATATTCCAGTTGGCAGGAGGCACAAGCGTTATCCAAAGGATATAATGATTCTGCTATTATTGATAAGGTATTGACCGCTGCTTTGTCAGTAAAAAATGGAAAGGCCGCATACGAAAGAGATTCTGTGCTTTTCAATAAGATTGAATACTCATGGCCGCTTCTCACGGGACTTATGCTTGCGGCTTCTTACAGAAAAAAAGATTTTTCAGTGCTGGACTTTGGAGGGGCTTTCGGCAGCAGTTACTTTCAAAACAAAAAATTCATTGATGCCATCGGCAATGTGAAATGGCATATCGTAGAGCAGACAGAATTTGTAAGGCGTGGAAAAGAAAATATGGAGAACGAATATCTTCTGTTTCATGAGAGCATTGTTTCAGCCCTCGCTTCTGCCGGGTGTTTTGATGCTGCGCTCTTATCAAGTGTTCTTCAGTATCTTGAAACCCCCTATGAAACACTTGAGCAGATTATCTCAATGGACCTGCCATACATTATCATTGACAGAACACCTCTCTACAAAGGACTCAATGACCGACTTACAGTTCAAAAAGTTCATCCATCTATCTATGATGCCAGCTATCCGGCGTGGATATTATCAGAGAACAAAATGCTGAAATGCATATCTGACCAATATAATATCATCAGCCAGTTTGTATCACTCGGTGGAAATATCAGGCTTGTGAAGCCTGACGGGATGGCGACTTACACAGGTTTTATACTCAAGAGAAAGAAAAACTGATCGTGGATATATTTAAAAATATTCTTTCAATGGATGAATTTAAAGATAAACCGCCGGTTCTGGTTGATATCGGAGCATCCGCGTGTATTCATGCAAAATGGAAGGATATTGCAAAGTGGTCTATTTGTATCGCATTTGATCCTGATATGCGCGAAATGGATTATATTGGCAAGGAAGACAAGCGCTTCAAGAAGCTTTATGTGTTTCCTGATATTGTCCATGAATCTATAAATGGAGAAATAGATTTTTACCTTACAGCCTCCCCCCAGTGCTCAAGTATTTTGCGTCCTGATAAAGAAGCTCTTCAGCCGTGGTATTTTGCAGGATTATTTGAACTTAATGACAAGAAAAAATTTAAATCTATTACCCTCAGCCATGTTCTGAATAAACTCGCCATAAATCATATTGACTGGTTCAAGGCAGATTCACAGGGAACAGATTTAAGACTTTTTAAAAGTCTTGAAGAGCGTATTATTAAAAATATCACTGTTGCGGAATTTGAACCCGGATTAATTAATTCATATATTGGCGAAGACAAGTTATGGCCGTTGCTTAAATTTATGGATACGTTGAACAGCTTCTGGATTTCAGACGTTAAAATCAAAGGGAGTCAATTTTTCCCTGCTGAACTTTTGAAAAAATATCTCTCACCTTTCACAAGCAAGTTGATTTCAAGTGCCGTGAAGAGTTCGCCGGGATGGGCCGAAATTTCTTACCTAAATAAAATGGAAACTGTAACTGAAAGAAGGCAACTGCTGTTTGCCTGGATTACCGCAATGATAGAGCGCCAATATGGATTTGCTCTCTACGTGGCAGATAAGGGCACAAAATTGCAGGATAACAGAATTTTCAGTGAACTGATTACAATTACAATAAAAGAGTTTAAAAAGTCTTCGCTGAACAGCGGATTATTAAAAAAAGCATTCGCCAAATTATTTCATATGTTTAAATTAAGAACATGATATTATAATTTATATTGGGGATTTGCAATGGGAAAAATATTTCAAAACAAAAAAGTACTGATAACTGGCGGGTTGGGTTTTATCGGCTCAAATCTCGCAAAACGACTCGTCAAAATGAATGCTGAGGTAACTATCGTCGACAGCCTGATACCGGAATATGGCGGCAATTTATTCAATATAAAAGGATTCGAGGATAGGCTTAAAATAAATATTTCAGATGTCCGTGATGTTCACAGCATGAAATATCTTGTGCAGGGAATGGATTACCTTTTCAATCTTGCCGGACAGACCAGTCACATGGATTCCATGTCCGACCCTTTTACCGACTTGGAAATAAACAGCAAGGCACAACTGTCGATACTTGAGGCCTGTAGAAAAAACAACCCTGACATAAAAATTGTTTTTGCCAGTACACGACAAATATATGGACGTCCACAGTATTTACCCGTCGATGAAAAACATCCATCAGCCCCCATTGATGTCAACGGAATAAATAAGTTGGCAGGAGAACAGTATCATGTTCTTTACAACAACGTTTACGGGATCCGTTGCAGCATTTTGAGATTGACCAATACTTACGGGCCAGGAATGAGGATAAAAGACGCCAGGCAGACGTTTGTAGGAATATGGATTAAAAACGCTATCGAGGGAAAACCGTTTGAAGTTTGGGGGGGCGAACAGCTGAGAGACTTTACCTTTGTTGATGACGCAGTAAACGCATTTCTTCTTTGCGCAGCAAAAGATAATGCTAATGGAAAAGTTTATAATTTAGGCGGAGAACGCAACTTTACGCTGAAGAAACTGGCGAAAATTATTGAAACTTTTTCTGGATGCGAGTACCATATCAGAGATTTTCCATCTGATAGAAAAGTCATAGATATCGGCGACTATTATTCAGATTATAGCAAAATTAAATCCGAATTGAACTGGGAACCTGAAACATCTCTTGAAACAGGTATGAAACATACATTTAACTTCTACAAAGCAGCTATCAATCATTATCTTTAAGACTGAAGAGTAATTTTATAATGAACTGTAAATTTCGCCAGGGGCCAGTTGTTCTTGTCTCCAGGAAAATACAATATGTTTTTCCTTTGGCTTACGCATATCTCGCGGCTTACCTTAAACAGCATGGCGAACATGTTATTATTCTTTTCAAAGAATATCCTCCTGAAAAAATGGCCAGTTTAATTTTAGAACTTAATCCGCTTCTTGTGGGATTTGGAAATCTTTATCCTGAACTCAAGGAAACCGCTGATATAATCAGTATTCTTAATAAACGCGACAGACAGTTCCCTGTCGTCATAGGGGGACAGATGGTTTCTCCCACCCCTGAATTTGCCGTTAAAATAACAGGCGCTGATTTCGGGATAACAGGAGAAGGCGAGATTACCCTTCATAAACTTGTACTCGCGTTGCGTGAGGCAAAAGACCCCCTTGAAATCAAAGGGCTTGCAGTCAGGCAGGGTAATGATGTAATCATGACCGGACCAGGAGAGTTCATAGAAGATATTTCCCAGTTGCCTAAAATTCCATACGAACTCTTTCCCGCTGATAAATGGCTGCCTATTGGGAAATGGTATGCCGGATTTGTTCCGAATTCTTTCTGGCATTACGATGACAGGGTCGTCAATATTCATGGTGGACGGGGATGTCCATTCAATTGTAATTTCTGCTATCACCACAGCAAGCCAAGGTATCGCTCCATTGAAAGCATGATGGCAGAGGCCAGTGAATATTTGGATAAGTTTGACGCCAATATTCTTTATTTTTCCGATGATACCGTGTTAATGTCCCCTAACAGGGCAAAGGAGCTTGTCAAGGGGATAAGGCAGTTAAACAGGAAAGTGAAATTTTCAGTTTCCACCAGATTTGATATTATTGCCCGAATGGATGATAATCTGCTCAATGAACTTCATGATGCAGGTTGTATTATTATGGGACTTGGTTTTGAATCAGGCTCAGACCGTATCCTTGATATTATCGGGAAAAATTTCACCGTTGATGTAATGCTCTCTGGTGTTGAACGTCTAAAAAAAGCAGGCATACTTCCTACTGGCAATATAATGGTAGGTCAGTATACAGAAACTGCAGCTGATGTTGAGGCATCAATCCAGCTCATGAAAAGAAGTCTTGAGATTTTCCCGCAGATGGAATACAGCTTTTCCCTTTGTACGCCATTCCCCGGTTCTGCACTTTATAATATGATAATGGAAAAGGGCCTTTTAAAAGACGATCAAGATTTTTATAACAAATTCTTCTCAGGCAATGATGCTGATTCATGGAAGCTGATTGTTAATCTTTCGGCGATGACAGACAAACAAGTCCATGAAATGTACAGTAAATTGACTCATGAATACACTGAAACCAAAAAGAGACTTTTCAGTCCTTTATTGAAATACATATACTATTCACAAATTGCTTATTATCGTTTATGGCGAATTTCCGACAGAGTAATAACGAGAATTTTACCGGGCAGTACTCCATCAGGCATACCAAGAAGCCTCGTTTCCGGTATTTACGACTGTGCCCAGAGATATACTCAGAAAATAAACTGGAAACTAAGAAAACTTGATAGCTTCCTCAAAAATGAATAATTATCAATTTGTGACACTTTTTGATAAGTTTTATCTTTACAGGGGACTTGCCCTTGCAAGATCTCTGAAAAATACCTGCCCTGCAGCCAGGCTTTTTGTTATATGTCTTGATGATATTACCTTTAAAATCCTGAGTGAACTGCACTTGGCAAATGTTTTTCCGATAGCAAAAGACGAATTTGAGAACAAAGAACTTCTTGCCCTCAAGAACAAACGGAATAACGCGGAATACTGCTGGACGTGCACTCCTGCCTCCGTCAAATACGTATTGGAAAAGAACCCTGACATTGATATGCTTACTTATCTTGATGCAGACCTCTTCTTTTTTGCTCCTCCAGATATTATTTTTGACGAAACAACTGATTGCTCAGTCCTGATAACAGAACATAGATTCAGAAAAAACATCAAGTGGAATGAGTATTACAACGGCAGATTCAATGTGCAATATTTAACATTCAAAAACAATCCGCAGGGTTTGAAAACACTAAACTGGTGGTATGACAAATGCATTGAATGGTGTTATGACAGGCATGAGGCTGAAAGATATGGCGATCAGAAATATCTTGACAAATGGCCTGAAATTTTTGATGGCGTGAAAATACTTGAGAATATCGCCACATGCCTGGCCCCTTGGAATTTGTTGACTCATAAGTTAAGCAGCAAAAGTGGATTGGTGATGGTTGATGAAAGAACGCCATTGGTTTTCTATCATTTTCAAAGCTTGAAGATATTTTCAGAAAACGCTTTCAACATGGCAGTGGATTACAGATTGAGAAGAGAAGACAGAGAATTAATTTATCTGCCTTATTTGCTGGAATTGCAAAACGTCATCACCAAATTAAAAAATGAGTATCCTCAATGGAAGCCCCAATTTGACCAATTGGAAAATAGAAACGGTTTTTTCAAAAGTTTAAAATTTATCAAAAGGAAGTTCCTTCTGAAGGACAATTATTTTACATTATGAATATTCCATTTTTTGATTATTTAAGACAGTACAAAAGCATCGAACAGGAAATCCTTTCGGAAACAGGAAAAGTACTTTCTTCAGGACAACTTTTCTTCGGAGCGGAAACGAGAAAACTTGAAAGAGGATTTTCTGATTTCACTGGTGCAAAGCATTGTGTCGCTGTCAGCTCCGGAACAGACGCACTATATATCGCGTTGAAAACACTCGGCATCGGCCATGGAGATGAAGTAATAACCGTTTCAAATACCGCAGTACCTACAATAAGCGCAATAAGAATGACTGGCGCAAATCCTGTTTTTGCCGATGTGAACCACGCTAGCGGATTGATTGACATAAATGCAATCCCCTCTCTGATAAATACAAAAACGAAAGTAATTCTTCCAGTCCATCTATATGGCGCCTTCTGTGAAATGGATAAAATCCGTGAAATAGCGGACAAACATCATCTTTTCATTGTCGAAGACTGTGCGCAGGCATGTGGTACTTCTTATAATGGACGCCATGCTGGAAGATATTCCGACATCGGATGTTTTTCATTTTACCCGACAAAAAATCTGGGCGCCTACGGAGACGGAGGCTGTGTAATTACCGATAATGATGAATATTTCGAGAGAGCAGCAAAGATCAGATTTTACGGTTTCGATGAAGACCGGCGCTCCGTCACTGAGGGGATAAACGGCAGGATGGATGAAATTCAGGCGGCAGTTTTAAATCTTAAATTGAAATATCTCAGTAAATGGATTGCCACAAGAAAATCCATCGCGCAATATTATATTGAGAAAATTAAAAATTCACTTATATCTTTACCCGAAAAAGATGAATTCTGCTCATATCATCTTTTTATCATAAGTACCACACATAGAGATCGGCTTGTTCAATATCTGAAAAAAAACGGTATCGCCACTGCAGTGCATTACCCTGTCCCCATCCATCAGATGAAAGCTTATGACTTTCCCAACCTTCATCTATATGCTACGGAAAAGCGCGCCGGGGAAATACTAAGCCTTCCTCTCTTTCCAGAACTTCAACAGGACGAACTTGATTATATATGCGACACTCTGAACAAATTTGAATAAAATGCGATTTTCAATCATAACAGCTACCTGTAATTCAGAAAAGACCGTCGAACACACTGTTCGCAGCGTCATGAGACAGGAACTTGCCGACATCGAACATATCATTGTGGATAATTGCTCTTCGGACAATACTTTGAAGATTATTTCAGACTGCAAAAGTCCATTTGTAAAAGTCATATGCGAAGCGGATAAAGGCATCTATGATGCTTTCAATAAGGGATTGAAAGCCGCTTCAGGTGAAGTAATTTCCTTTCTTAACTCAGATGATTATTACCTCAAAGACGCGTTGAAAAAAGTTTCAAATGTTTTTTCAAAGGATAAAGATGCTGTCTGTGTTCATGGGAATATTCAGGTGAACAATAGAACAGTGAAGCCTGTAAAAGGTTTTTCTTCTTTCGGCGGAAGAAGGATTTTTCATCCTGCGTCATTTATGCGCCGCACTGTATTTGATGTTACTGGAAATTTTGATACACAGTTTAAGATAACATCTGATCTGGATTTGTTTCTGCGCATCCCGGAATTTTTAAAGTTCGTCTATATAGACGCCCCCCTTACAAGTTTTGCTCTCGGAGGTATCAGCACCCAAAAACTTTTTTCAGTCCCTATTGAAATAAAAAATGTTCTCTTAAAAAACAATTATCCTTCCCGTCTTGCGTATCTTATATTTCTCATTGAAGTGATTAAAAACATTAAATCAATCACATACAGACGCATATTCAGTTGAAATCACTGAAAGCAAAATATACAATGGGGAAAAATCTTCGGCACCCCAATACCCGAGAAAATTTTCCTTTCTTTATTATGCAATTACAGCTATATAGATGCCTCCATTCGCACCCACGAAAACATTTTTTCTGCCACACAATCCTCCAAGCTTAGTAACACCCGTCCTTTTATTTACAACCCTTTTGCCTTTGCCTCACCGGAGGCATTACGTTTTTCTTTAAAATTTTTACTTTTTTGAGTTTTATGAGGTTGAAAGAAATAAGCTTCACTGTAGAATATCCTTTCGCATTATTTTTGAGGACAAAGATAAATCTAAAAGGTTATTTATGGAAGAAATGCTTAAATTGGAGTTTTATGTACCGGATTCACATCTCACTGCGGTAAAAAAGGCTGTTTTTGAAGCAGGCGCCGGTATTCTTGGAAATTATGACAGCTGTTGCTGGGAAACTCTCGGCTCCGGACAGTTCCGACCCAAAGAAGGCAGCGAGCCATACGTGGGCGAACAGAATGTCATCGAAAAAATCAAAGAATACAAGGTAGAGCTTATCTGCCCCGCGGCTGATATAGAAAAAGTAATAACGGCACTCAAAGAGAGCCATCCTTATGAAACACCGGCTTACCAGTATTGGAAAGTAACGGTATAAAAGCTATTGTATCAAATGGAGATGTTCTGACGAAGCGGAGCTCTCCATGTTTTCATATATAATAAACCTGTATATGGTTTGCGCTTCGTCGCGACTATACCGCAACTGTTGAGGTCATATTATTTTTATTCAGCGGCTCTTTACAGATCCAGGGGCGGCGCTAATACAGATAGTCATTGTGATATTTTCCATCTGCTGCCATGAATACGCCCATGCAAGGGCGGCGCTATGGCAGGGAGACAGCACCGCCGCAAATGGGGGACATCTGACATTGAACCCCTTAAAGCAGATGGGTATTTTTTCGCTCATAATGCTGGCATTCCTGGGTATTGCTTTCGGCAGCGTCCCGGTAAACCCGGCAAGAATGAAACACAGATACAGCAATATGCTGGTATCCATTGCCGGACCGCTTACAAACTGCCTGCTCTTTATTCTTTTTACAATGTTTATCGCCCTGGCTGTCATTTTCAAAATAAACTCAGATGGTCTTATACTGTTCTTGCAGCTGGGGGCAATCATGAACGCTCTTCTCTTCATCCTGAATATGCTGCCAATCCCGATGCTGGACGGATGGAGCGTTTTCGCCTACTTTTTCCCCCGTTACTCCAGACCCCAGAGTGAATTCGCAAAGGGTATAATGCTTATCCTTATCCTCGGCATATTCATATATATAAACAAACTCTTCGAAATTGCTCTTTTTATGACACAGGAACTGCTGGGCTTCTTTCTTTTCATCGCGCAATCCATAATCTGAAAAGCAGATAGTGCCTTATGAGTGAAGAAAAAATATGGACCGTATCCGAAGCTAATTCCGCGGTGAGGGAAATCATAGAGAACAGCCTGCTTCCCTTCTGGCTTCAGGGAGAAATAGGCACCATAAACCTGCATCGCTCCGGACATGTTTACCTTACGCTGAAAGATATTAGAACACAGATAAAAGGTGTTTTTTTCGGGGGCGCGGAACAGGCAACGTCGATGCGCCTGCAAGCAGGCATGTCAGTGGAGGCTTTCGGAAATCTGACCGTCTATGAAGTCAGGGGCGAATATCAGTTTTCGATCAAAAAACTGCGTCCCCTGGGATTAGGCGAACTTCAGAAAAAATTTGAAGAGCTTAAATCAAAACTCGCAGCCGAAGGACTTTTCGCGGAAGAAAGAAAAAAGAAAATCCCCATGCTCCCCGCAAAAATAGGGATTGTAACATCTCCCGACGGGGCCGCGATAAAAGATTTTCTCCAGATAATAAACAGACGCTTCCCAAATGTCAACATAAAAATATATCCTGCTGCAGTCCAGGGAAAAGGGGCGGAAAAACAACTTGCCCGCGGATTGAAATTCTTCAACACGCATACTGATGTGGATGTGATAGTTGTAACTCGCGGCGGCGGCAGTATGGAAGACCTCTGGCCTTTCAACGAAGAGAAACTTGCCCGCGCCGTAGCCATGAGCAAAATCCCTGTAATAAGCGCGGTGGGACATGAAATAGATTTCACAATATGCGACTTTGTTTCTGATCTGAGGGTGCCGACCCCCTCCGCCGCGGCTGAACTGGTAATAGCCGGACAGGAGGAAATAAGCGAACGCCTTAAAAGCATAAAGAAAAAAATACAGGGAATACTTGAATTGAAATCCCAGAGACTCTGCCGCCGTTATGAAAAGGCCGCGGGAAGCTATGTTTTCAGAGAACCTCTCAGGATAATAAGAGAAAAACAGCAGAATATTGATGAACTCATAAAAGATATTGAGAATGCGGCCAAAACATACGCTGAAAGAATGGATTCGAAACTTGAGCGTCTCAATGGCAAACTGAACGTACTCAATCCCATCGCGGCACTGAAGCGGGGATACGCCATACTTGTGGAAAAATCCACAAATAAAACAGTATCCTCCCCGGACACCCCGCCGGGCACACAGGTACGGGCATTCGTCTCCGGGGGCATACTTGATATGAAAGTCGAAACTGCCGAAAAAAGGGATTTCGACAGTTTGCGTCTTGATTTCGGCACACCTGAACAGTAAAATAAAGAGGAATGCGGCTGATAATCAAAATTATCCCAAATCGAGGAAAAAACAATGAAGATCAAAATTACAATGTTTTTGCTTTTAGCGTTTTTCATTCATGGCTGCGGAGAACAAGCGCCACCCCAGAACGCAAACCAGAAACCGGATTACAGCACACTCGCAGAAAAATGTACAGTTGAGGATCCCGACGATGCCAAAAACAAGGACAGAAAACCATCGCACACAAGCACATCCCGGACTTCCACTACCGCTAAAACTCTTCAGATTAACGCCAAGACACCAATGGTAACTCCAGCATCTACCAGCGGAGGTACAGTCGATTCGGTCATGAATTATGGAACTGGCGCAACCGCACTCAGCATCAAGAAGAGGTCTACTGAAAAGCTGAAAAACATCCAGGACTCCCATAATGCCGCAACACAAAAGGCGCTGAAAGATAATTAAGACTTCTTTTCTTCACTTATCTTCACAAATCACCGAGATTCCTCTTAATCGGGTTTGAAAAATGACAATGAACGAGTTAGATTTCAACGTGGGATGAGAGAACATCCAGCATAAAATATATTTTATAGAGTATGACATTTAAATATGATTTCAGAGAAATTTGACAATACTATATCAACCCGGATAATGTCCAAAGACGGCGGGGATATGCCTTCGAGAATATTGGTTGTGGACGATGACGGGTATATAAGAGATATGTTGAAAAACGCGCTTGAACCGGCTGGTTATCACGTTGATCTGGCTTTCGGCAGCGGAGATGCTCTAGAAAAACTGATAGACTACAAATACAATCTCCTCATCCTCGACGCCAACCTCCCGGGAATATCAGGTTTCGAGCTTCTCAAATACTGCAAGAAGCATCATCCTATAATGGAAATAATAATGATAACCGGCAATCCCGAACTTGACGACGCGATTTCGACTGTCAAGGATGGAGCTTTTGATTATCTGCCTAAACCTTTTTCCCTGGAAAAGCTCCTTTCCAGAATGCAGGACGCCCTGAAGCACCAGAAAGATGAACTGATTAAAAGCCTTTCTCCGGCCAATGCCGATAAACTGAACAATCCTCATAACCTTCTCCTCCCTGAATACAAAATAATTAAAACCCTCGGGACCGGGATGATGGGAATTGTTTTCCTTGCCGAAAAAGACTGTAAGCAATACGCGTTGAAAATACTGAGACGGGAAGGTGATGATGTAAGTCACGCGGGACGCCTGAAACGCTTCCTCAGAGAAGCAAAAATTCTTTCCCAGATAGAACACCCCAACGTTGTAAGGGTTTATGATTTCGGTTTTCCTAAAGACAGCGAAATACCGTATATAGTAATGGAATATGTTCCGGGCAAATCTCTCACGTCCTTCATAAAAGAAAACAAATTAACCCTTGAACAGAAACTTTACATAATAGCTCAAATTGCTACGGCCCTGGCGATAGTGCATAAATTCGGAGTGCTTCACAGGGATGTAAAACCGAGCAACATACTGGTTACAGATGACCACGTAGCAAAGCTTTCAGACTTCGGCATAGCTAAAATCTCAGATTCGTCCCTGACAATGACCCACGAAGTCCTCGGCTCTCCCGCATACATGCCTCCCGAAACCTTCAAACAGAATAAAATGCTGGACTGCCGTTCCGATATATTTTCGCTCGGCATCATGTCCTATGAACTGATAACAGGAATAAAGCCCTTTCACGGGGAAACTGTCGGTGAAATGATGGACGCCATACAGAACGCGCGCCCGCAGGAGCCGCGAAAAATAAATCCGGACCTCCCGCTTTCAGTTCAGAATCTTCTTGAAAAAATGCTCAAGAAAAAACCTGAAGAAAGATTTCAGAGTGCCTCGAAAATTATCGAAGCTATAAATAATCTGAGCAAAAACAGCACCGAAGAAAACAGTAAACTGTTGGGTCTGCTGAAAAACATAATCAACGGCAGCGGCCGTGTCTGGTCCTGAAGCTGCTAACGCTTTTGCTATATTACTCAACTTCTTCTGACACAAACTATCTGTGTTTTCAGACATATATTAACCAGCATCAGCATTAGCGGGACTTCAATCAGAACGCCAACGACCGTTGCCAGCGCCGCGCCTGACGAAAGCCCAAAGAGCATGGTAGAGTTGGGGATCGAGATCGCCCACACACAATCCGGTGGCATAGCGCATGACTGGTAAAAAAGACATATCACTCCCCTATTTATCTTGAGGGAACCAATGTTTTGTTCTATTGGCAATTCTTACCAGAACCAGCATTACGGGAACTTCGACCAGTACCCCGACAATGGTCGCCAATACAACCGGCGAAGCCGTGCCAAAGACGGCAATTGCCACCGCGACTGAGAGTTCAAAAAAGTTAGAAGCGCCAATCATGCCCGCAGGAGCAGCCACGTTGTGCGGCAACTTTAGCCATTTGCAGGGAATGTAGGCAATAAAGAAAATAAGGAACGTTTGAATCACCAGCGGAACCGCGATCAGAATAATGTGTAACGGATTGTTGATAATCACATTCCCTTGAAATGAGAAGATGATAATCAACGTAAGGAGCAGTCCGCCAATAGTGGCGTGGTTGAACTTCGGGATGAATTTATTCTCAAAGTAATCCAATCCTCTATGCCTGACGATCACGAGTCTGGTAATGATACCACCAGCTAGAGGAATTACTACAAACAGCAGGACGGAAAGAATCAAGGTGTTCCACGGAACGGATATGTCGCTCAATCCCAGCAGAAATTTCACAATCGGAATGAATGCAATTAAAATGATAAGATCGTTTGTCGCAACTTGAACTACCGTATACGCTGGGTTCCCTTTGGTAAGATGACTCCATACAAAAACCATCGCGGTACACGGTGCAGCGCCTAAAAGAACAGCGCCCGCAAGGTAGTCTTTCGCCAACTCAGGCGTGATCCAGTTTTTGAAAATCACATAAAAGAACAGCACGGCGAGACCATACATGGTGAATGGCTTGATCAGCCAATTGGCAATCCAGGTCACGAACAGTCCTTTCGGATTTTTTCCGACATTACGGATGCTCTTAAAATCAACCTTCATCATCATAGGGTAAATCATCAGCCAAATCAAAATGGCAATCGGAATGGAGACTTGATAATATTCAAACTTGCTGAGGAATGCCGGAAACGCCGGGATGAATTTGCCAAGCAGCACCCCCGCAATCATGCATAAGATTACCCATAACGTTAGATATTTCTCAAAGAAACCAATCCCTGAACTTTTTGCTTCACTCATTCTATTTCCTCATTGGTTGCGTTTGCTTCACCCGCAGATTTCATGCTGATAGATGCCTCGGCACCACGCTGAATGGCGTCTCCCACCTCCACCGCGTCTTTAATCTCCGCATCCGACAATCCCAGTTCCTTTGCTTTGTTCAAATAACAGATAACGCAAGGCTGGCAATGCGCGGTAATTGACGCGTCGACAGCAATCAGTTCCCGAGTTTTTTCATCAAGCTTGCTTTTTAAACGGAGGTTTTAATCACCGAAATGTTCAGGCTGGTAATATAATCACTCAGTTTATCTCCCTTCGGCAACAATTCGATTATGGAAAGATACAAGGGGTCATTCCATTGTGTCATTTTATCAACATAGCCTGATTTCTTTTCAAATCTGAATTCCGAAAAACCTGCATCCTTTATCATTTTTTCTGTCTCATCCGTCAATACCGCTCCAGCGACACAGCCGACAAGCGCGGAAACTGCTTCGAGAACATTTTCAGGAAGCGGCTTCAGTAACGCCAGATCGGAAATCGCAGCTCGTCCGCCCGGTTTGAGAACACGAAAAATTTCCCTCCACACCTGCCCTTTGTCAGGGGAAAGATTTATGACACAGTTTGATATTACCACGTCAATACTACTGTCCGCCACCGGCAGGTGTTCTATTTCCCCGAGCCGGAACTCGACATTCTTCAATCCCGTCCGTTTTGTAAATTCGCTGATATTGTTTCTTGCCTTCATAAGCATTTCATATGTCATATCAACACCAATTGATTTACCGGTTTTCCCTACCTTTTCAGCGGCAATGAAAACATCAAATCCGCCGCCCGCGCCCAAATCCAGAACAACATCGCCTTCCTTCAATGACGCGATTGCCGTTGGATTACCGCATGACAAACCCATGTTTGCACCATCAGGCAATGAGGCCAG
>LBWG01000018.1 GCA_000993535.1 Candidatus Uhrbacteria bacterium GW2011_GWF2_39_13
ACATCTTAATGGAAAATGTTCACTACAGATGAGTATCAAAAAACAGGCTCACTGGCCTGAAATTCTTGGTGTCCACGCACCCAAAATTTAACGGTAACGGCGTACTTGCGGTGACAACAGTTGATTATCTTTATATCACACTCGCCATTTTTGGTATTAGTAAATTACTCGAACATCCAAGGATAAAAAGATCTTTCGGTATCATCAGCTCCACAGTGCTCATTATTAGACCTCCCACCAAAGGGTCTTTTTTATTTTGGGTCCACGATTAAACACAAAACTCCCAAATGAACGGGAGTTTTGGAACAGTCTCTTAATCGGGAGGATTTTTTACAATTTATATTTAGTATATTTATTGCGACAGGGATTGGCCCAGGCTACTTCAATGGTTTTGTTTTTAGGATCCATAATTATAGAAGCGATGGTAATGCCATAACGCGGGTGTACTTTATTTAAATGGGCACAAATTCCAACCTTATGATCACAGAGTATATTTTTTAAAGTTGCCAAATCGTATTTTTTTCTAGTTTCCAATATTTTTTTGGCCTGATCGTAGCGGCGCACTGACTCGGCTTTTGTATTCTCCTTGGTGCGGTCCTGTTTTAATACTGGATGGTTGGTGTGGATTAAAAATTTATTTCCACAAAATTTTTCGTGGTGACCGAAGTAATCTTCAATGTCTAAAATTTTGGAATCTCGCCAGACATAAATCATATTACTCGCGATACTGCTATCTTTCAGATCCACCCGAACGGCTTCAGATTCGGTGGTAACATCCAACAAGGCACGCAGTTGAAATTTAACTGGTACACCAAAGCGGAAACGTCCACAATCCATCGAATTGGCAGTATAACAAAAATATTCGTTAAGACCCGAGCTGGTTCCAGCCAGGCTACCGATATAACTTAAAGCTAAAAACTTATGTTGTTTAATTTGTCCTTTTACTACAAACAGACCATTATTTTTATAGGCGGGCGACCAGTCCTCGTTGTGGCCGAGAAGAGCACTGTTTTTTGTTTGCAGAGCGATATTAGTACAATGAGGGATACGAAAATCTAATAATTCTTCTTCACACATTAAAACTAATAAATCATCAAAATTGGCTTGGGCGCCGGCGGCCGTTCCTTCTAATTCTTGCAATAATTTCGGATAATATTTTTTAATGTCCTGAAGAAAGTTTTGTGAAGTCTTGATCAAATCCGAAAAATTTTTCATTTGTTTTTCGTGATACATTGTTTTATTATCCCGAATTCTTTTTTTGATTTGTTGACTCAATTGTTTGCCAATTTGAAAACCAAAATCAAAGTTATCTTTGGCGGTGATTTGTAGGTAGGGGATGTGAGTCATATAAAAATAAGTTTTTTAACTAAAAGAATTTCTTTTTTTCAAATTCGATGTGTTGTGACATATGATTTTATCATGATAGTTTTGTAGACATATTGTCTAGTTTACAGGGTACTGGTCAATGTGTCTGGGTCTTTAAAAAAGAGCTGACAAAACTGCATGTGGGTGAACATTAAAGAAAAGAAAAAGCACTACCCAAACGGTGTGGTATATCTCCCTCTTTGTCTTTTTAGAGACTCTCGGATAAGCTGCCTGTATGGATCCTAAAGATGAAATCAA
This sequence comes from Candidatus Uhrbacteria bacterium GW2011_GWF2_39_13, assembly GCA_000993535.1. Classification (GTDB taxonomy): domain Bacteria; phylum Patescibacteriota; class Patescibacteriia; order UBA9934; family GWF2-40-263; genus UBA12478. The sequence goes on from LBWG01000018.1 coordinate 1,624, forward strand.
ACAAAAACTGGATATTCTCGACTTGATTGGAGAATATGTAATGCTTAAACCTTCTGGTTCAACTGGGTTTAAGGGGCTTTGTCCATTTCATTCCGAAAAATCTCCTTCCTTTCATGTTTCACAAGATCGCCAAAATTGGCATTGTTTTGGTTGCAATGAAGGGGGAGATTGTTTTAGTTTTGTTATGAAAATGGAAGGGATGACGTTTCCAGAAGCCTTAATCCATCTTGGTAAGAAGACCGGGGTTGAAGTTTTACGTCTCCCAACCGCTCAAAGCAATACCCGTGCGCGATTATTGCTCATGCATGATCTTGCCCAGAAGTTTTATCAAAAAGTATTGTTTGATTCTTCAAAAGCTGGAGCAGCCAGGAGTTATGTGCAGTCGCGTGGAATTTCTCAGGATTTTCTCGTACGTTTTGGTATCGGATTTGTTCCTGATGAATGGAATCTTCTTTCATCCTTCCTTCTTAAACGCGGATTTTCTGAAAGCGAAATGATTCAATCGGGTCTTTCACTCAAACGCAAGCAGGGAACAGGAATTATCGACCGTTTTCGACACCGGCTTATGATTCCTTTACGAGATCATCATGGCAATACTGTCGGTTTTACCGGACGCAGTATGCCTGGCAATGATCAAGGTCCTAAGTACATGAATTCTCCTGAAACTCCTATCTATTCGAAGAGTCACATACTTTTTGGATTAGATTTGGCAAAACGAATCGCTCGGGATTATGGATTTATTGTCATTGTTGAGGGAAATCTTGATGTTGTAGCTTCTCATAAAGATGGCGTGGAGCAGATTGTGGCCAGCTCTGGAACGGCCTTAACCCAAGAACAGCTTGAGCTTTTGAAGCGGTATACTCATACGATTGTTTTTGCGTTCGATGCAGATGCAGCCGGTTTTACCGCCGCAAAAAAAGGGATGAGTCTGGCTCGATCTTTGGAGTTTGATATCCGTGCGGCGATTTTGCCCGAGGGAATAAAAGATCCAGATGAGCTTGTTCAGAAATTTCCTGGCGTGTGGAGAGAGCTCGTGGCTCATTCTCAACCCATGATGCAATTTTTAATGACTCACGTAACGCGAGGGAAAGATTTGCGTCATATTGATGATAAACAAGCCGTAGCAAAGGAACTTCTCCCGGCTATTTCTGAAATGTCTTCTGTGGTTGAACGAGAACACTGGTTACAGGTTGTGGCGGATCTTCTCCAAATTTCTATTGACCAGCTTCGATTATCCTTGACGCCTAAAACTCCCGTTATTCCTGCGGCAAACGTTTCTAAAGAAGTAAAAATCGTGGAATCTTTTTCTAAAGAAGAAAAAGCCCGTCGGATTTTATTTGGCTATCTGATCGGATCTGTACAAACATTTGATTTATTTGAAAAGAGACTTTTTCCTCTTTTGGAAGATCAAAAATTGTGGATAATTCTTTACAATTTAGCCAAGTCCACGTATGCTTCAGGAAGTCAAACAGCACAAAATACATTTTTTTCGCGGATTCGTGATCTATTAGAAACTCATCCCATGAAGGAGTCTTTACAAGTCCTTCTTGACAGCTCGTCGTTCATGGTTGATCAGACGTTTCAAGATCTTCCGCCACAAAAGGTGCTGGAACATATAGAAAATCTTTTCCTGTTTCTTGAAGGACAAACACAAAAACGCGATCGCGAAGCTCTTGCTCGCGACTTGCGTCAAGCTGAAGCGATAGGTGACACAGATACTGTGCATCGATTGCTTGAACAATTAAACAGCTAGTAGATAAATTAAGCGCTTTTGCGCCCTCTTTTCATTACCTTTTGCGTATGCCGGCAAAAAAGAAGACTCTTAAGACAGTGACGAAAAAATCTTCAGACAAAAAGAAGATTTTGAAAAAGAAAGTTCCTGTTGTATTAAAAAAGAAAGTCGTTCCTTCAACATCCAAAAAGACTCCTCCTAGACCAGAGGTTTCTGTCTCTAAAGAATCAAAAATGCGTTACAAACGAGCAGAACCTCCTTCTGAAGAGATCTTAGGAAAATTGGTTCAAAAAGGCATGCGTCGCGGATACGTGACCGAAAATGAGCTCTTGTTTACCTTTACTGAAATTGAAGATTATCTCGATCGCTTTGAAGATTTTTTGGATGAACTTGAACGAGTGGGTGTCCACTTTGTTGAGGTCAAAGAGGGGATTTTGGGTCGTGAAAAAGAACGCGATGAAGTCTACGAGAAAATCCGCATGAGTGATGATGCACGACGCATCAGTCTTCCGGATATTACTCAAGACTCCATACAGATGTACTTGCGGGAAATTGGAAAAATTCCTTTGCTTAACGCTGAACAAGAGGTAGGTCTTGCCAAACGTAAAGAACGCAACGAAAAAGAAGCGGAAAGACGTTTAATCGAAGCGAACTTAAGGTTAGTGGTTTCCATTGCCAAAAAGTTCGTTGGAAAGTCCATGTCACTGCTGGATCTCATTCAAGAAGGGAATATTGGTCTTTTCCGTGCGGTAAAAAAGTTTGAATATCGCAAAGGGTATAAATTCTCGACCTATGCTACCTGGTGGATTCGTCAAGCCATTACACGTGCCCTTGCCGATCAGTCTCGTACCATCCGTATCCCGGTTCATATGGTGGAGACGATTAATAAGTTTCAACAAATTGAACGTCAGCTTATTCAAGATTTAGGTCGTGAACCTTTGGCTGAGGAAATTGCGGCGGAAATGGGACAGCCTATCGATAAGGTTCGCCACATTCGCAAGATTTCACAAGACACTGTTTCTCTGGAAACCTCTGTTGGAGATGATGATGAAGACTCAAAATTGGAAGACTTTCTTGAAGACGTAAAAACCATTTCTCCGGATCGTACTGCCGCACGTGAGCTTCTCAAAGATTATGTCAATCAGTCCATGATGGAGCTCACTCCTCGTGAACAGAAAATTTTAGAAATGCGTTTTGGCTTAACCGATGGAGTCAGCCATACGTTGGAAGAGGTAGGACGTGAGTTTGATGTCACGCGCGAGCGTATTCGACAAATTGAAGCAAAAGCCCTTGAGAAAATCCAAGCACATCCTCTCATTGAAAAACTTAGAGATTATTAGAAAAAACAGGTTTAACCTGTTTTTTCTTTATCTTTCTGCTATACTTTTCACGATATGACTATTCCTCACATTATGAAACGTTGGTGGTTTTGGTTGATTTTGATCGTCGTTGTTGCAGGAGCGATGTATCTTTTTTATCCAAAAACTTCTGTTGTTTCCTATACAACAGAGATCGTTCATCGACAAGATTTGGCTCAGACAGTGGATGCCAGCGGGGAGGTGCAATCTTTAGATAAAGTAGATCTTTCTTTTGATCTTTCAGGAACGGTTGATCAAATTCTCGTGGAAGTGGGAGACGAAGTTCAAATAGGTGATTTATTAGGATTTCTAGACACTAGAGAACTTAACGCCAATGTCCAAAGTGCTTATCAAGCTGTTTTGGTGGCTCAAAGTAATCTTAATGCCCAAAAAGCAGGTGCCACAGAAGAAAAAATTAGTGTTTCACAGCGTGCGTTAGATATCACGAAAGCTTCTTTAAACTCCGCTCAGGTAGATTACAACAATAAGCTTGCATTGATTGATCTAGTCGCGTCTGTTTATAGTGCCAATACCGGCGTTCAATCTAGTGCATTATCTTCGGCTTCAGATAATCTTAATCAAATTATTCAAGATAACGCCCAGTCGATTGCCGATGCCTATGATGATCTGTTGAGTGTTTCTTGGGCCGGAATTATTGAAGGCAGAACAGCCGTCACAAAAGCAGACGAAATTCTTGGTATTCGAAATACCACACTCAATGATGATTACGAGAATTTGCTTTCTTCTAGCAATTCTTCCGCTGTAGAACTTGCTCGAACGGCTTTTTATGCTTCTGAAGAAGCCTTAAAATTAGCCGAATCAACGATTGTTTTGGTGGAATACGGTTCCTCTGGATCTATTGTTTCTGTTGCAGAAAACGTTGAAGATCTTATGAATTCCGCCTCTGATCTTTTGTTGTATGTTCGTAGTGCTATTTCTGGAATGCCAGCAACAGGGAACCTGAGTGTGACTGAAGCTATAAATTTGGGATCATCTGTAGACGCAGTACGGGTCGCTTTACAGACAGATCAAACAGCCTTACAAAATGCGTTTCAAACGGTGCAATCCGCTCTTCGTGTTTCTTCTTCAAACTTAGAAGATGCAAAAAATGCCCTTGCCCAAGCTCAAGCTTCTTATGACGCCTCTGCGGCAAATGAAGAGTATTATGTGACTTCTGCAGAGCAAGCTGTTTCTACCTCAGATTCTATTCTTGCATTGCGACAGGCAGAGGTGGCTCAATCAGAAGCCTCTTTAGCGCAAGTTCAGGCAACCCCTCGTACCGTTGACTTAGCCTCTTATGAGGCCGAAGTGGCACGTGCACAAGCAACCTATGAGTCTGCTCTGGCACGATTGGAAAAAACCGAGATTCATTCACCTATTGTAGGAAATGTTACTGAAGTGTTTATTGAGGAAGGGGAACAAGTAGTGGTGGCAAACCCAGTGATAACGATTCAAACCACTCAGGAACAGTTTGAAATTTTGGCAGATGTGAGTGAATCAGATATTTCGAAAATCGCTCTTGATGATTCCGTTATTGTTACATTTGATGCTTTTGGTTCCTCTGTGGAACTTACAGGTCATGTGGTGAAGATTGATCCAGCTGAAAAACTTATCGAGGGAGTTGTTTATTATGAAGTGACCGTTTATTTGGATGCTTTTGATCAAAGTCTCGCATTGCGTCCTGGGTTATCAGCTGATCTTATTTTTACAACAGAACAGAAAGAGCAAGTCATTTCTATTCCACAACGAGCTGTTTTTGAAAAAGAAGCAGAAACCTACATACGTGTATTAGTCAATGAAATAGCACAAGAACGAAAGGTTGAAGTCGGACTTCGGGGAGATTTAGGTCGTGTTGAAATTCTTTCTGGACTCAGTGAAGGTGAGGAAGTGATTGTCCGAGAGGTAACCGAGGAATAATCATGTCTACTCCTTTGATGAAATTTGAGAATATTACTCGAGACTATGTCAACGGGGATGTGGTCACCCATGCACTTGGTGGGATTACCTTTGAAATCCAAAAAGGAGAGTTCGTGGCGATTATGGGACCTTCCGGATCGGGAAAATCGACACTGATGCAAATCATGGGTTTTTTGGATACGATTACAGAGGGCACTTATCTTTTTGAAGGAAAGAATGTCCAGGATTTTTCACAAGATCAATTAGCGAAATTTAGACAACAGAAAGTAGGGTTTATTTTTCAGGCGTTTAATTTGTTGAGTAAATCAACGGTCTATCAGAATATTATGCTTCCGTTGGTTTACGGAAATTTATCAAAAACACAGCGCGTGCAACGTACGAGCGAAGCTATTCATGCCGTTTCCATGGATCATCGAAAAAATCATTTTTCCAATCAACTTTCAGGAGGTGAAAAGCAACGTGTAGCCATTGCTCGGGCATTGGTGAATGAACCATCGGTTATTTTTGCTGATGAACCAACGGGAAATTTAGATACTAAAACAGGATCACAAATTCTTGATCTTTTAGCAGATCTTCATACACAAGGTCATACCATTGTGATGGTGACCCATGAAGAAGAGGCGGCTCAGTATGCTTCCAGAATTTTGCGCGTACGAGATGGAGTCATTGAGTCAGACCAGATGAACGGACAGCGTCGTCGTGGTGGTTATCGTAAATAAACTATGCGATACCAAGATTTATTTTCTACAGCCGGAGAATCTCTTTTAAGAACAAAGTCTCGTTCGGTTTTAACAATTTTGGGGATTGTTATTGGAATTGCAGCGGTTATTTTGATGTTGTCTATCGGACAAGGGGCAGAGAAGTATATTCTTTCTGAAGTTTCAGATTTAGGTTCAGATCTTGTTTTTGTAGAGCCTTCCAGTGGTGATCATGGTTCTGGACCGCCAGATCCTTTTATGGAACAAACTGTTGATTTGGATGATTTAGAAGCCATGCGACGTTCAGGACTCTTTAGTTCTGTATCCCCCGCATTGTTTACGACGGTTCCTATTTCTTACGAGGAATTTAATGAATTTATTCAAGTTCGTGGAACAGATCAATTTTATGCAAGTATCTTTCCTGTAGAAATGCTTTATGGCGTCGATTTAGAGGGGTCAGACGTGGATTCCTATAGCAATGTCGTTGTTTTAGGAAGTGAAATTGCAGAAGAGTTTTTTGGAGATAGAGATCCTGTTGGAGAGAGAATCAAAATTAAATCAAGTTCTTATCGTGTGATAGGAGTGTACGAAAAACAAGGTTCTCGTTTTTTTCAAAATTTAGATAAGCAGGTCACCATCCCTGTCACGACAATACAACGAGATGTGTTAGGAGTTGATTATGTGAACTTTATTTCCGCGCGTGCGATTGGGGATATTGAGCAGACGAAAGAAGAACTGCGTTATCTTATGCGTGATACTCACAATATTGATAACCCTAATGATGACCCCTCTCTTGATAATTTTTTTGTGAGTTCTCAAGAAGATGCAACAGAAACGATTGGGGTTATTGGAAGTGTGTTGACTATTCTTCTATCTTCGATTGCTGCAATCTCTTTGGTGGTGGGAGGAATTGGGATTATGAATATTATGCTTGTGTCTGTCACAGAACGTACACGAGAAATCGGTTTGCGTAAGGCTGTTGGAGCGACATTTAAAGAAATTTTGGAACAGTTTTTAGTGGAATCTGTTTTGCTTACGCTTTTTGGCGGATTGATCGGTGTCTTGTTTGGATCGATTCTTTCTTGGCTTATAGGATCTCTTTTAGTGAATTTTTTCCTTCCCTCTTGGGTCATTATTGTACCGCTTGACGCTATGTTTTTAGCGGCTGCTGTTTCTACTATTATTGGTTTGGTTTTTGGAATTTATCCTGCCCGCCGTGCGGCACAGTTAAGCCCTACGGAAGCATTGCGATATGACTAATGGTTAAAGCAAAATTTATCTGTATTCATTGACAAAATAGCCAAAATAGGCTATTTTGTTTTCTTCACATGAACAGTTCATGTGTTGAGTTTTTTCCGTCAAGAGGAGGTAAGGATCGTGAAGTACACTCAGTTCTTCCTTATTTTGGGGATTTTGTTCTCTTTTTCTTGTTCCAAGCCTACTCCCGTACCTGCGGAGGTCGTTGCGACTCCTACTCCGGTACCTCCAGATCCGGAGGTCGACAACACATTCTTGGATAAGCAGGCCGTGGAAGCCTGGCGAGCAGAGTTCGCTAAGATGGTTGAAGACCGAGCCGCCGCACCGTCTCCCGAGAAAATTCTTGCATACGCCAAGGACTTCAAAGTTGATGTGTCCAAGCCCGATCCTTTGATTGGTGATCCTGTTATTTGGAATTCGGACTGGGCTTATGTTTATCCCTCTTATTCCCAAGTCGAAGAGCCGAAAAAAGATAAACCTAATGTTGAGCAGGCCAAGGCTCTGGAGGCCGCCAACCGTCATTTGGATGCGGCCTGGATCTGGATTGAGATGGGAAAGGTGGAGGATGCCAAACGTTGTGGCGAGAAGCTCATCCAGAAAGGTGAGTGGAAAGCCGTTGCTATGGTCGCTGTTTTGACGGGAGATCTCGGATCTCTCACCCAAGCGACTACCAAGATGATGAAAGCAGATCAGTTTTCTCGAACTCAAGATGTCGTTCATTTTGCTTTTCAAAAAGACAAGATGAACGCTGCCAAGCATCTATGCGTGACACATGGATGGCAGATTGAGGACGTGTTGTTGGAGGAAGATATTAGATCTCTTGCTAGGCGAGGGGATGCTAGTCTAATGCCTGCGTTGATTGAACGTAGTTTGAAAGACTGGGAGAACCAGCAGTACAACCATAATTTAGACGATCTTGTTGCGGATATTATGACTTTTGCTAAGTCCAATCCAACAAAGGCAAAGGTTTACGCAACTCGATATCTGAAGCTTCCGCAGGCCAATGTGCTCATTTGGGTTTCCTGCGGGGAGGGGTGTTATAACACGCCCATTCGGGGATCTCTGGAGCTTTATCAGCTTGTGAAAGCCGATGCGTCTTTGAGGGAAATGTACTTCGAACGGGCTCGTCAGTTCGTTAACGAAGCATTTCCTCTGAATCAAGGAGATGTTCCCATTGAGGTTATCAGAACCATTGCTGGCGATCATGCCGGTAATATGTCTGGTTGGTCTACTGACATGTGGGGGAATACGTCTTCTAGCCATGATGGCGGAAACCTTCTTTTTACCTATCTTTGGCATGTACGACGTTCCAATGATCAACATCTTAAGAGTTTTTGGGCTCAGATGTTGGATACGTTCGGCAATCGTAAAGGAATGGATGGACCATTGATCTTTGAACGGGAGATTGGGCGCTTTCTTTTAGGTCTTCCTTCAAATGCAAAGGCACAAGGATTGACTCCTGAGCAGTCCGTTGTTCTGGATGTTTTTCAGGGACGTTCTGCACCAGATCCAATTTTGGTTTGGAAAAGTCTCACAACGGTTTCTGAGGAAGAGGCTCAGAAGATTCCAAGCCTACGATGGCTTTTTAACTTTCTGATACGTGGAGACATTTCTCCTGTGCGTGAAGCACAGATTCGCACAGAACTAAGTCTAGAAAAAGCAGAACCTGAAGAGAGTAGTCACCTACGATTTATTCTCAGATATCTACTCGATCAGGTCATTCGTGATCGCGAGAATATTGATTGGTTGAAGGATCATTTTCGTAATCCACAGAACGCTCTGTGGACGAACATGAGAGCTCAAACTCAACGCACTGAGCGGGGTTTGCCTGCCATAAATCTCTATCCTGATACTGATCAGGAATTTCAGGAAATCATCACTCCGAGTTTGACTCTTCTTGGTGAGAAGCTTCCTGGGATGCTTGCATTGTATCGACAAGAGCATCCAGCGATTCCATAGATTTCGCAACTGACCATCATTGACTGGTCGGTTTTTCTTTTTGTGGAAATAGGCTACCTTTAATAGAGATGAGATATCCATGCAACGATCCAAGATTCTTGGCGATATACCTGTGCAAGGTCGAATGGTTCTTAGACATCCTACATAGGAAACCTGCACGTTTAGATTCAAGTTAACTTGTAATCTGAAAAAATTATGGATGAACAGCTGATTGTTCAAGCACAATCAGACCCAGAAGCATTCGGGCGGTTGTATGACACATACTACCAACCCGTTTTTGGGTTTATGTATAATCGCACTGGAAATGTTGAGTTAGCCAAAGATTTAACGAGTGAAACGTTTTTCCAATCGCTTAAAAATCTTCATCGATATAAACCGCGCAAAGGAATAGCTTTTAAATCCTGGTTTTTTGCCATCGCTGTTGCTCAAGTAGCGAATTATTACAGAAATCGTTCCAAATATCTGGAAATTACCACAGATGAAGCTCCAGAACTTATTAGTCGTGAGGATTTTAGACCAGATATCGCTTATAAAATAGGTGAAGACACACAAGAACTTGAAGTTCAAATTGAGCTTTTAAGGAACATGATGAAAAAATTAAACCAACGTCAACAAACGATTTTAACACTGCGTTTTTTCTCTCATATGACCATTCCTGAGATTGCAGCAACAATAGGTATGAAAGAAGGTACAATTAAATCACATATTCATCGTGCTTTAAAAAAGTTGCAGTCTTTAATGGTTGAAGATTCAACATTTTTTCAAGCACAACAAAAAACAACCTCTTTTTCTCACACCTATGTCACGCAAAGCACTCAACATTGAAGAATTGCTTGAAACGATGGGCTCTGTAGAGTGTTCAGAAGATTCAACTCATCGATATGAACTTCGGCGTAAACTTTTGTGTTCGCGTTTGTTTGAATTTGTTTTTCAAAACAATAAAACAACTCGTTTGGTTAGAGTGTTTACCTACACAGCTCCTTTGATCGCTGGAGGGATGATGGTAGGAGTCTTTGTGCTTTTCGCTGTTCCTTCTGTTGAAGAAGAAGCGAAAGAACATTCATTTTTACAAACACAAGTGGTTGAATTTCAAACACAAGTGACAGCAGATATTTCTCAGGCAAACGAATTTATTTCTGATCCTCTTGAACCGAAAGTCAAACTTGTTGATTTCGAAATAGAAGAATCTAAAGAAAAAAACACGTTTATTCCTTTAAATCAATATCAGTCTGTTCGTACTCAGTAGTAATGACGCTTTGCGGATTCTGAAAAATGTTTTATCCTATCTTTAGTTCCATGGAACTAATTTGGGCAAACATTTGGTCTAGGGCTTAGAACCAACATCACTATTGTGATGTTGTCAGAGCCCCGCGGTAAACCCGATTTGGGGTGCAGCAAATTCAACACGACCAACAGGTGAATAACTAGTTGATCGTGAAGAAAGCGTACGAAAAATTTTTTCGTACCCGACTTTCGCGAGCCAAATATTAGGACCATGGAGTAAAAAAATATAGATGTTACAGACATCTATATTTTTATTTTTGAGTACCTTTACCATTTGAGCAAATGACGTCATAGAGATATTTTTCCTTTCTTTTGTTTAGTGAAACCTTCTTTGGAAAGTCGTTGAATCATGGATTGAACCCATGATTGGTCAAGTTTAGGGTCAAACGTCTTATCAATGGCATAACCTATTTTTTGAATGGATACTTCACTTTTTTCGCGAACGACTTTTAAAATACGACCTCGATAAATACGATCAGGATAAGATTTATTTCTATGTTTGTGTTCTTTTGAGGCAACGATCGTCCGTTTGGGAATGTGTACCGTTCCGCTTAAAAAAAGTTTAGAACTTTTACAGTTTTGACGTAAGGGACATTGTCCGCAGTTGGGTGTTTTGGTGCACGTAATGCTTGCTAGATCAAAGAGGGCCTGAGGAACGTCATAATAAGCTCCACGTAGCGGAAGAAAGGTATTAGTATACTTCTGAATTTTTTTATCATCCGCGGGATCACTAAATGGTTTTCCTAAAAGAATCCGTCCTAGAACACGTCGAATATTTGTGTCTATAGGTAAAATACGTTTTTTTTGTGCAAAAGCACTGATGGCTGAGGCGGTATAAGGACCAATCCCTTTTAATATCAGCCATTCTTCGTATGTTTTTGGAACGCCATGTTCAGAAATTTTCTGTGCAATGTGTCTGAGAGCAAGAACCCTTCGATTGTACCCAAGACCTGCCCATGCATGAATGATTTCTTTATTTGAGGCTTGGGCAAGCCGTTTCCAATTTGGAAATTGTTTAAGCCAACGGTTATAAAAGAGTTTTACACGATCTACTTGTGTTTGCTGCAGCATCACTTCACTGACTAAAATATGATAAGGATTTCTGGTGTTTCGCCAAGGAAGATCGCGGCCCAGACGCCGATACCATCGTAAAAGTTTAGTAGCTATTTTCATAAAAAAAGTGATTTTCTTTTTTTACGATAACATAGATTACGGAACTCTTGACAGCCTCTTGAGTGATTGATCTAGACTCGGGTATGATAATGGACACCTAAGCCTTTAGGTACATTAATTCATAAAAATCCTTGAGGCTTCGAGACCTTTGGGTTTCGAGCCACAACGTTATGCTGTATCAATACAGTTTCGTCTCAGGCGATGATGAATGGGACGATGATGAGGACAAAACCGATGACGAGGACATGGACGCCGATGACGACGACATGGATCTCGACATGGGTGATAGCGACGATGGTGACGAGTGGTAAAGAAAAAACAGACCTTCAGGTCTGTTTTTATTTTAGACTAAATTTAGAGTCTTCATTGGTTTAAGGTGGTATACTAAAAGTGTATGAGTCTGAAGATTTTGAACAAAAAAGAACTTGCTACAACATCTTTGCGTAAAGATGCTTTGAGTATTCTTTTTGCAGGTCTGAAGGCTGTAGAGACAACCTCTATCGTGAAGGAGACAGTAAAACGTAGAGGAAACACCTTGTTCATTCATCAAAAGTTATATCATCTGAGTGAATATCGTCGAATCTTTGTCATTGGTGTTGGAAAGGCTGCTTATGAGGCAGCCAAAACATTGGAATCGATATTAGGTTCTTGGATTACAGACGGAATCATTCTTGATGTCAAAGGGGGACCTCTTAAGCACATGAAAAGTCTTGTTGGAACGCATCCCTTGCCAAGTTTTACCAATATTAGGGCAACAGCAGAAATCATTGGGATCCTTAAAGGGGTTGATTCTAAAGATTTAGTTCTTGTGATTGTCTCTGGCGGAGGATCGGCATTGCTGTGTTGGCCCTATCAACTTACGTGTGATGATATGGCCAGCATCACGAACGCTCTGATGAATCGCGGGGCAACAATTCAGGAACTTAATACGGTTCGCAAGCACACCTCGGAAATTCAAGGAGGCCATCTTGCGCGGTTGGCTTATCCAGCCACTGTTGTCGGTCTCATTTTTTCGGATGTTCCAGGGGATGATCTTTCTTGTGTTGCCTCTGGCCCAACGGTTTTAGATACAACGACAGTTAAGGACGCTCAACATATTTTAAAAAAGTATCATGTATTGCAACAGTGTCAGTTAATACACTGTGATTTGAGAGAGACACCAAAAGATCCGATCTTTTTTTCTCATGTTACAAATGAACTCATAGTGAATAATAAGATGGCGGTTGAGGCAATGAACCATCAAGCACAAAAACTTGGATATGATTCGAGTATTTATTCCCTTACGTTGACAGGAGAGGCGCGTGAGAGTGGAAAGTTATTTGCCGGTTTAGCAAAGCCAGGAGAAGTACTGGTTGCTGCTGGGGAAACAACCGTCACCATTCAAGGAAATGGAAAGGGAGGGAGAAATCAAGAGTTTGTTCTCGGGGCTTTAGAAATGTTACCTGCTCAAAGTTTGGTTCTTTCTTGTGCTTCTGATGGAATAGACAATGGTCCTGTTGCGGGAGCTTTTGCGGATGACTTAGTAAAAGTTTCTGCGAGAAGAAAACACTTGGAAGTAAAAACTTTTTTGGATGAGAATAATAGTTTTTCTTTTTTTCAGAAAACAAAGACGGCAATCAAGACCGGCAAGACAGGAATAAACGTTTCTGACTTAATGGTGTGTTTAGGAGGAAAAAACCAAAAAAGAGGTAGAATCCTTGTAGAAAAGGTCTAAAGAGCGTATCTTCTCCACGAATGTTTTATTGAATTTATGCATATTGCTATTTTAGTCTTTGAACAGGAAAAAAAGTTCCTTCTTCCAGGTACAAAAATGCTCATGAAAAAAGCTCGAGCCATGAAACATCGAGTGACCATCCTTCATGAACATAACTTGTATATTATGTACGATGGTCAACGAGAGTCCCTTTTTTGTTCGGGGAAGCCTCTTCCAAAGTACGATGCAGTCGTTGTACGTCCTAGTTTTTCTTATGATCCTTCTATTCCCGCTTCACTTATTCGTCAGTTCGAACTTAAAGGATATCTCGTGATCAATACGCATTCAGCCGTTCATAGAGCAAAAAATAAAATACGTACCTTACAACTTCTTCATCATTATCAGATTCCCATGCCCAAAACCGTCGTCTTATTTGGAGAAGAGCAATTAGACGTTGTGATGAGTGAATTTCGATATCCTGTTATTTTAAAATCTGCGTATGGGTCAGGAGGATCAGGGATTTTTATTGCTGAGTCTAAACGTTCATTGAAACCGGTTGTTGAGCATTTGCTTAAACGAAGCAAATCAGAACCGATCAAGATTCAAGAATATATTGCCGAAGCAAAGGGGAAAGATTTGCGTTTATTCGTTGTCGGCAAGCAAGTGGTTGCTACCATGCAACGATCCGCAAAAAAGGGAGAGTTTAGATCTAATTTTCATCAAGGAGGAAGCGTAAAGGGAATCGAACCTACACCAGAAGAAGTAAAGATGGCACTGGATGCAAGTTTTGGTTTAGGACTTGATATTTCCGGTGTAGATATTCTTCGTACGAAAAAAGGTCCTGTGATTATCGAAGTGAATTCACAACCTGGACTAGAAGGCATTACTAAAGCGACAGGAATTGATGTTGCCCAGAAAATTGTTGAGTATGTCGAGTATCGTGTTGATCTTCAAAAGAAAGAGATTCCTTTTTTCCTAAAATCTTTTGATTCTTCTCAAGAAGGATAGGATCTATGCAGCTTCCTTTTAGACCAAAACAGAAAATGAAACAGCTTCTTCAAGATTCCGAACCGGTGTATCTTACACGTGAGGGAATTGAAAAACTTGAACATCGTTTAGTTCAGATTCAAAAAATTGAATTACCGCAAGCGATTGAGGATGTTCGGCGTACAGGCGAGTTTGGAGATTTTTCTGAAAATGCTGAGTATCAAGAAGCAAAAGGGAGAATGCGCCGGCTGCATGACCAAATAACTTCGATTCAAGAGAGGCTAAAACAAGCCATTGTTATAGAAGTTCCTATTGAAGGAAAAGAGTGGATTGTTCAAATGGGTTCAATGGTGGTTATTGAGACTCCGCAAGGATCAGAGAAACTTTTTCAAATCGTTGGTCCTCAAGAAACGGACCCCCTTAAAGGACGTTTGTCCTTTAAGTCTCCATTAGGTTCTAAACTGATGGGTCGATCTGTTGATGAAGAAATCGAGATAAAAACAGACAAAGGACTCATGACCTATCGTATCCTTTCTATTAAGTAATTTCTTTTTTATCAAGGTCTTTTATATATGTCTAGAGAAGAACTTTCGACCCAAGATTTTTATGGTTTGGGAATTGCTCCCACTTTGTTAGAGCGTTTAGATGCTCTTGGCTTCAAACATCCGACTCCTATTCAATTTAAAGCCATTCCTATTGCGACTTCTGGAGAAGATGTTGTGGGAATTGCTCAAACAGGAACCGGAAAAACACTGGCTTTTTCTATTCCTTTGTTACAGCAAATGTCTGCAAAAGGAAAAAAAGGTCTTATTTTACTTCCTACACGTGAATTAGCGACTCAAGTTGTTGAAACACTTACAAAGCTTGCTGGTCCATTGGGATTACGCACAGCTTTGTTGATTGGTGGTGCAAACGTTAATCCACAAATTAAACAATTAAGAGCAAAGCCTCATGTGATTGTCGCCACGCCAGGACGTCTTATTGATTTAATGGATCAAAAACAAGTGAAATTAGATCAAGTAGGCGTTTTGATTCTTGACGAAGCTGACCGTATGTTAGATATGGGCTTTGCTCCCCAATTAAAGAGGATTTTGGTCAATGTTCCAGAAGATCGTCAAACGATGTTGTTTTCTGCCACCATACCAGAACAGATTGCCTCTATCGCTCGGCAGTATATGAAAAAGCCGTTGCGCATAGAAGTGGCTCCTTCAGGAACAACGGCTGAACTTGTCGATCAAGAAGTCTACATGGTTCCAAAAGATGAAAAAATTCCTCTCCTCGCTCGTCTTTTAAAAGAATATAAAGGTACTGTCCTTGTGTTTAGTCGAACAAAACATGGAGCAAAGAAATTGACACAGCTTATTCGATCTATGGGGCATTCCTCTGCAGAAATGCATTCAAATCGTTCTCAGGCTCAGCGACAAGAAGCTCTAAAGGGGTTTTCTTCTGGAAGATATCGCGTCATGGTTGCCACAGATATTGCCTCACGCGGTATTGACGTAAAAAATATTGAGTTGGTTCTCAATTACGATCTTCCTGATCAATTAGAAGATTATGTTCACCGTATCGGTCGTACTGGTCGAGCAGGACGATCTGGAAAAGCTATTTCGTTTGCTGTTCCTGAACAAAAGAATGACATTGCTCAAATTGAACGGCTTATTCGCGCAACGCTTCCTGTAAAGACAAGCAGCGGGGAATTGATTGAGCGTAAAGCTTCTCAGGTTTCCGACAGAGCACCTTCTTCACAAAGACGAGGTGCGAGACCTCAACGAAGAACAAAATCATGGGGACCCAAACGTCGACAGAGTCGATAGAGCTCTTCGCGTATGCAAACACGTTTGAATAAATATTTAGCGGAACGGGGGTTTTGTTCACGCAGGCAAGCAGATGCGTTGATTGCCTCAGGCAAGGTTAAAGTAAATGGCGCTGTAGCCACATTGGGTTTGAAAGTTGATGATCGGGATGACATTGTGGTTTTGGGGCAAGAAATTGAAAAAAAACGACCCCAACTTATTTATCTAGTTTTTCATAAACCAGTTGGCATTATTACTTCTGTTGATGCCTTTGCAAAAGACAGTGTCCGATCTTTTCTCCGTTTGCAAAATCATCTCTTTCCAGTTGGACGACTAGACGTAGCCTCAAGTGGGTTGCTTATTTTAACGAATGATGGAGCTCTTTCAGAGAAAATTACTCATCCTCGTTACCATCATGAAAAAGAATATCTTGTGAGTGTGGACAAGCCTGTCAGACGCGAAGATTTACGCGTGATGGCGGAAGGGATGATGATTCTTGGAACACTGACGAAGAAAGCTCAGGTAAAAAAAAACGCAGATCAACGATTCCAGATTATTTTAACCGAAGGTAGGAATCGTCAGATTCGTCGGATGTGTGAACAATTAGGATATGAAGTAAAAGCTCTTAAACGAACGAGAGTTATGAATATTGAGCTGGGAGATCTTCCCTCTGGTCACACACGACCACTGACACAGAAAGAACTGAGGGAATTAAAGCGGACTCTTGAATGAGATTAAGATTTTAAAAAATCATCCGAAAGGATGTTTTTTTAATCAAGTGAGTAGATTCTAAAAGTTCCAACTAGAATCGCTTGTTTGGTTTGATTCATACCTTTATGATAAAGAGACAATTATATGAAACGTTTTATTTCTTTTTTTATTTTTTTAAGTGTTTTGTGTATTGGCTCAGGAGTTATTTTTCTTTTTCCTGTTCAAGCGCAAATTCAGGAAGAGGATGATAAAGATGATATTTACTTTATTGGAGTCGTAAAAGAGATTTCCTCAACAGAAAGGGAAACAGATCCTCTTTTTGCAGATCAGGAATTAAAACAGGTAACGATTCATTTGAATACAGGTTCAGGATGGGATGTTCAAGCTCAGTATTCAGATAACGTTTCAACAGATGCAGATAATTTACAAGTAGGGGAAAAGGTAGTGGTGTTAAAGACTGATGCGTTTGTGGGTGAAACACGTTATGTCATTACAGATAAGTACCGTTTGCCATCCGTAGGATTTTTACTCATTCTTTTTTTCCTTTCAGGAATCATCTTTGCTGGCAAGAAAGGGTTCACTTCTATCTTGGGATTGCTTGCAAGTCTTTTCATTCTTTCTTTTTATACTGTTCCAGCAATTGTTCAGGGATCACCTCCATTTGTGATTGCGTGTATTTCTTCTTTTATCATCGCTATCTTGTCTTTAACCATTGCACATGGATTTTCAAAGCAGACAACCGTTGCCTTAGTGAGCACTGTTATAACATTGGCGCTTTCCCTAGGTCTTTCTCAATTTTTTGTGTACACGGCCAAACTCTTTGGTCTTGGAACAGAAGATGCTTACACACTGAGTCTTGCAGGACTATCAAATATTGATTTGCGTGGACTTTTATTGGCAGGAATTATCATTGGTATTTTAGGTGTGCTTGATGATGTGACCACAGCCCAAACAGCTACGATCAAAAATTTGTCTGCAGCAGGCGTTCGAGATTTTAAAAAGTTGTATCATGCAGGGGCAGACGTGGGAAAAGAACACATTGTTTCTTTGGTCAACACTTTAGCTTTGGCTTATGCGGGAGCCTCGCTTCCTTTATTATTATTATTTTCTCTCAATGAGGGCCAAGTTCCTTATTGGATTATTTTAAATGGACAAATGATTACAGAAGAAATCGTTCGTACACTTGTAGGAAGTACAGCTTTAATTTTAGCCGTTCCTATTTCAACCTTGTGTGCCGCTTGGTTTTATACTCGTAGGACTTCGGATCAAGCGTAAATTTGCTGGGGTAGCCTCCGTTACCCATAAAGCTTAGCAACTCGAAAGAGGAAGAACTTCGTGTCTCTCACCCCTCTGACGA
>LBWG01000019.1 GCA_000993535.1 Candidatus Uhrbacteria bacterium GW2011_GWF2_39_13
GTGAAAGAAAGGTTAAAGGAAAGAAAAAGCACTACCCAAACGGTAATACTTTTTCTTTCCTTTAACCAGAGTGTCCCCAGCTAAATTGCGCTTGATCCCTGAACAAGGGGTTTTTGTAGAATCAGATGATGGGAATGTGAACGTAGATTTTGAAAAAATGAATGGAGATTTTTCAAAATTTGTTGGAGAACGCGCAAGAAATGTTTTGAAAATTTATCAAAACATAGATAAAACCGTTCAGAATTCTTCAGAGGCTCAGAATGTCGCAGAACGATTTATGACAGAAGAACCAATGTCAATTGTTGCAAAATGGATTCACCAATTTCGGGAGAAAGATAATTTTAAAAAGTAAGCAATAAACTTTTATGACGTCATGTATTACGTGCGGAATGCCGTTTGAGGGGGAACATAAGGATATGGTTGGGCTTCAAAGTCTTTATGGTCCTGTCTGTACATTTTGTTCTGTTGGAGACAAGATTAAGACAGGTGATGAAATTTTTGAGGGGGGAGTACAATTTTTCCTTAGTACGGTTGCCGGTGGAGACTTGGAACTTGCACAACGTCTTGTGCGCAAAAATATGAAATCGTTGCCTTATTGGCAGGAACATTCGTTTGAAGGGTTAAGTGGTCCAGAAGCAACAGATGAGGAATTTCAAATAGCCATGATGAAACTTTAATTTCATTTAAGAAGTCTGGAAAGAAAAGCATCTGTAGTACAGATGCTTTTGTCTATCTGAAACTCATTTTGAAAACTGATATACTGGCTTGGTATGAAAATACTTGTTGTCTGTAAGTATGGAAAAAATAGAAGTGTTTATCTTAAAAACTATTTGGAAACTCAAGGGTATGAGGCACAGGCAATAGGGGTAAATGCTCCTGATTTGATAGAACAAGTTAATGAGTCGGATATCGTGATCAGCGTACATCCTGACATTCTTTCTGAATTAAAAGGATCTGTTGATCTTTCAGATAAAAAAGTCATTTCGCTTCATACAGAAGATCGACCGCAGATGGTTTTAACGGATAAAACACCTCTTGATGGAAGCCAGTGGCTTGTATTTCAAAATACGTACGTTTATTCAGCACTTATCGATCAGATACAAAAATATCTTCCCCTTGAATGAAAAGAGTAGTTTTTTTTATCGTTTTTTTTTAAAAAAAATTGCCTTGACATGACAGGTTGGTTGGTTACAATGCCAACATTATGGAACAACATTTAAAACGAGTATTGAATTTAGTGCGTCGTACAGGGGATACCATGGTTGTGGTTGATAAAGACGGATCCGACGCGTTTGTCGTGATGGATTTGGATCGTTACGAGCATTTATTAGATGAAACTTCTTTTTTTGATGAAGAAATTGATGATTTTTCTCAAGAATCGATCCCATCTGAAATTCAGGAATCAGAATCAACGATTTGGGATGTGATGCAAACAACGGATGGAGAAGGTGAAACTTGGAATCTTGATAAATTAAGTGAAGAGGAATTATCGGATTTAGAAAAGAATTACAAGGAATTTGCTGCACGTCACGAAACGATTAAACAAAATGAATCAAACAAATCAGACGTTGAACATCCTGAGAAAGAAAAAGAAATAGAGAATCAGCAAAAAAAAAATGATGAAGAATACGGAGAAGAACAGTTTTATCTTGAACCGATTGAGTAGAAATTTTCATTTTATAAATAAAAAATTCTTTATTCTCTCTTGCTTTATAACTGAGATCACGAAGACTTGCGTGTTTTAACGACCTTTGTTATACTTTCGCACGTCTTTGAAATATATAATTTTTATTTAAGAACGTAATTAAAGTTTGGGTCAATTGCCCAGTAACTTCAATCCATATGGCTGGAGTCTTTGAGCGAAATAAGCCGCACGTAAACGTCGGTACAATAGGTCACGTTGACCATGGAAAAACCACCACGACGGCTGCCCTTCTTGCGGTATTAAACGCAAAGGGCATGACCGCCCAATCTAAGGGTGTTGATGATTTGGATAAGGCTCCTGAGTCTAAAGCACGTGGTATAACCATTGCTACAGCTCACTGCGAGTACGAATCAGAAAAGCGTCATTACGCACACGTTGATTGTCCTGGTCACGCTGACTACATTAAGAACATGATTACTGGAGCTGCACAGATGGATGGTGCCATCCTTGTTGTTTCTGCTGCTGATGGTCCTATGCCACAGACACGGGAACACATTCTTCTTGCACACCAAGTCGGTGTTCCAAGTATTATTGTCTTTTTAAATAAAGTTGATCAAGTTGATGATCCAGAACTTATTGATCTTGTTGAAGAAGAAGTTCGTGATCTTTTGAAACAGTATAAGTTTCCTGGGGATGATGTTCCTGTGATTCGTGGTTCTGCATTGAAGGCTCTTCAAAATCCAAACGATGAAGAAGCAGCCAGACCTATCATGGAAATTGTTCAAGCTTTGGACAACATTCCAGAACCTGTTCGCGATGTAGATAAGCCACTTTTAATGCCTATCGAAGATGTTTTTTCTATCGAAGGTCGTGGAACGGTTGTCACCGGTCGTATTGAACGTGGAGCCATTAAGATTAACGAAGAAGTTGAAATTGTTGGTCTTAATGAAGAATCCAAAAAGACCGTTGTTACAGGAATTGAAATGTTTAACAAGCAACTATCAGAAGGACGTGCTGGTGATAATGCTGGACTTCTTTTGCGCGGAATAAAGAAAGAAGATGTTGAACGTGGAATGGTTCTTGCTAAACCAGGTTCCATTACTCCTCACACTGAATTTGAAGCAGAAGTCTATGCCCTTACAAAAGAAGAGGGTGGACGACATAAGCCTTTCTTTAAAGGTTATAAACCTCAGTTTTATATCAGAACAACAGATGTTACAGGTGAAGTTATTTTGCCTGAAGGAACTGAAATGGTGATGCCTGGAGATACTTTGAATCTTAATATTAAATTGATTCAACCAGTAGCTCTTGAAGAGAAAATGTCTTTTGCTATTCGTGAAGGTGGACATACGGTAGGAGCTGGTATTGTTACAAAAATTATCAAATAATAATTAAGGAGAGGCGGATTGATGTTCGTCTCTCCTTTTCGTTCTTTACTATAAAGTGTGTCAGAAGATAAGAAAAAACAAGAAGAAAAAGCACGTATTCGTATTAAGATACGAGCCTATGATCATAAGATTATTGATCAGGCTACCGAAACAATCATAAAAACGGCTCAGCGATCAGGTGCAACAGTGATTGGTCCGGTTCCACTACCAACGGAGAAACGAAAATATACCGTCAATCGTTCGACTTTTATTCATAAAGATTCTCGTGAACAATACGAAATGTGTGTTCATAAACGATTGATTGATATTACAGACCCAACAGAGAAAACTATTGATTCTCTGATGAGTCTCAATTTACCAGCTGGTGTGGACGTAGAGATTAAGACTTAGATATTTAGTAAAGGGATAGAGAAAGGATAATGATAGTAAATACTAATATTATCCTTTCTCTATCCCTTCCAGCAATTTTCAAACAAGGAAGAAAGATCTCAGTTAATAGTTGTGATCATTAGAGAAAACCTTCCTGGGATTTCAAGATTGTATTAAGGAGAATTGTTTTATCACATTCATAATTATTTTCCTCGACAGTTTGTAGATTAGTTTTTATATAAACTAATTCGATTGTGAGGCTAGAAGTTGGTAGGAAACAATCTTGTTTTCTTTCGACTTCTAGCTTTTATGCTAGCTTCAATTATGTCTTTCATCATTGGACGAAAAATCGAAATGACACAGTTATTTAATGACGACGGAATGGTTATTCCAGTCACTCTTATTCAGGCTCAACCAAATACTGTTACTCAAGTACGTACTGACGAAACAGACGGATATTTAGCTGTTCAGGTTGGTATAGAGACAAAAACACGTCTTCTTAAACCACAAGTTGGTCATCTTAAAAACTTGGAAAATTTTTCCGTATTGAGGGAATTTCGGGTTAATAATGATAATACTTTTCAGCGTGGAGATGTTATTTCTATAGAAGCTTTTGAACGTGGCACACGTGTTGATGTTGTAGGTGTCTCAAAAGGACGAGGATACGCTGGTGTTGTTAAGCGTCATCACTTTAAAGGAGGAAAAGCAACTCACGGAAATAAAGATCAACAGCGTATGGGTGGATCTATAGGATCTCAGCGTCAAGGTAAGGTCATTAAAGGTCAACGCATGGCCGGACGTATGGGTGATGAACGAGTAACAATAAAGAATCTTGAAGTTATTTCGACAGATTCAAAAACCAATATCATTGCTTTAAAGGGAGCTGTTCCTGGAGCACGTGGAGGTTTGATCATGATTAAAACTAGACCTGGAAAAACAGTATGGCACGCATAACACTTTACACAAACGACGGTTCTTCCAAAGGCGAACTTCTTTTAGACGATGCATTGTTTGGTGTTAAGATTAACCCAGCTCTCGTTCACGAAGCTGTCGTTATGCAAACGGCGAACGCACGTACTGCTATCGCTCACACGAAGACTCGTGGGGAAGTTGCAGGTACTGGAAAGAAACCATGGAAACAGAAAGGAACAGGTCGTGCACGACATGGTTCTAGGAGATCACCTATTTGGATTGGTGGAGGAATTACATTCGGTCCAAGAAATGATAGGAATTTTTCTTTAAAGATGAATCGAAAAGCACGTCGAAAAGCTTTAGCTATGGTATTGACTGACAAACTGACAAGTGAACGACTTGTTGCTGTTGATGATCTTGATGTAGAAGAAGGAAAAACGAAACAATTAGTTAAGACACTTGCCTACTTGCCTCTTACAGGAAAGAAAACATTGATTGTTACCACTCCTGAACACAAGATTATCAGTAGAGCAGCTCGAAATATTCCAAATGTTGAAACATTACCTGCTAATGCATTGAATATCGTTGATTTGTTACGTTTTGACTGTTTGCTCATGACAGAGTCAGCAATAACAATGATCACTGAGATCTATAAGAAGAACTAAGTATGGGTATCTTGAATCGAATTAAAAAAACAACGAAAGAAACCGACTCAAACGATCTTGTTGATAAAGAAGTTCATACAGATCAAAAGAAGAGTATTCCAGAATTCGGTTTATCTTCTTTTGTTGATGTGATTATAAAACCAATACTTTCTGAAAAGGCTTCTGTACTTGCATCTACAAATCAATACGTTTTTCTTGTTCGAAAAGAAGCTAATCGTATTCAGGTATCTTCTGCGATTAAACATACTTATGGAATGAAACCTGTATCTGTAAATATTCTGAATATTGATGGTAAAAAATTACGTTTTGGAGGAAGAAAAGGAAAGCGTTCTGATTGGAAAAAAGCTATTGTAACCATTCCAGAAGGACAAACCATTAATGTATACGAGGGTGTTTAATTTTTATGTCAGTAAAACGATACAAACCAACAACAGCAGGTCGTCGTATTTCAAGTGTTGATGATTTTTCTGATATCACAAAAACGACTCCTGAAAAAAAATTAACCATCAAAAGAAAAAAGTTTAGTGGGCGTACGAATGGAAAAATTACCGTGCGTCATCGTGGTGGTGGAGCTCGACAACGGATAAGACTCGTGGATTTTAAATGTGATAAATTTGATGTTCCAGCCATTGTAGCTTCCATAGAGTACGATCCAAATCGTGGTGCTCGTCTTGCGCTCCTTCACTATGCAGACGGAGAAAAACGTTACATTGTTGCTCCTATTGGGCTTGGGGTAGGAAATACAGTTATTTCTTCTTTGCAAAAAGGAGAAATTCAAACAGGAAATCGTTTTAAACTTGAACACATTCCTATTGGCATGGAAATTTATAACATTGAGTTGAAGCCAGGAAAAGGAGGTCAAATTGTACGTGGAGCTGGAACTTTTGCTCAGCTTATGGCCGTTGAAGGATCTTATGCCACCATTCGTCTTCCTTCGGGAGAAGTTCGCATGGTTCCCAAACACTGTATGGCAACTCTTGGGCATGTCTCCAATCCAGATCGCCGTTTAATTCGATGGGGTAAAGCGGGACGTATGCGTCATCGTGGATGGAGACCAACTGTTCGCGGTAAGGCAATGAACCCAGTAGACCATCCACACGGTGGAGGAGAAGGTCGTAACTCAATTGGATTAAAACGACCAAAAACTCCTACAGGTAAACCAGCACTTGGTGTAAAAACTCGAAAAAAACAAGCATCAACCAAACTGATTATTCAACGCCGCAAACGCGGACGTTTCATAGGCGGCAATTAATATGTCACGTAGTCTGAAAAAAGGACCTTACGTCCACCCAAAACTTCTTAAAAAGATTGCTGCACGTAAACCAGGTGAAGGAACTCCTATTAAGACCTGGGCACGATCATCCACGATAACTCCTGAAATGGTTGGATTTGTTTTCGCTGTTCATAATGGAAAAGATTTTATACAGGTTCGTGTTGTAGAAAATATGGTTGGACATAAATTAGGCGAGTTTTCTCCTACAAGAAAATTTGTTCGACATGGTGGTCAGGTTAAAAAAGCAGAAGGACAAGCAACAACCTAAGATATTTTATGGAAGTCAAAGCAACAGCACGCTATATTCATATGTCTCCACGCAAGGTTCGACTTGTGATTGATGTTATTCGTGGATTAAAAGTGAATGAAGCACGATCTCAGCTTCATGTCATGAAAAAAGCTGCCGCAGAACCGGTTATGAAACTTTTGAATTCTGCTATAGCTAATGCTGAACATAATTTTAACCTGAATACCGACGAGCTTTATATTAAGCAGATTTTTGCTGATGGAGGTCCTACTTTGGGACGATGGCGCGCTCGAGCTTTTGGTCGAGCTGCTCCTATTCGTAAAAGAACAACGCATATAGCTATCATACTAGATGAACGTTTAAAAACATTAGATAACTCACCAACAGCAAACTTAACTTCATAATTATGGGAAATAAGGTACATCCAAATATTTTTCGTATCGGAGTCATTCGCGGTTGGGATGGGGTTTGGTTTGCAAAGAAGAATGGGTTTAAAGACTTGTTGAAAGAAGATGTTGAGATTCGAGGTTTTTTAAAAACTCTGCTTAAGGAATCTCTTATTGAACGAATTGAAATTGAACGTTCACGTCAAGAAATACGTCTTATTATCCATTCTGCTAAACCAGGAATCATTATAGGTAGAGGAGGATCTGGTATTGAAGAGCTGACACAAAAATTGAAAAAACGTTTTTTCCGAGGTCGACGTGTAAAGATGAGTATAAACGTAAAAGAAGTTCAAAAACCTTCTTTATCTTCACAAGTTGTTGCTCAACAGATTGCTGCTGATATTGAAAAGCGTATGCCATTTCGTCGTGTGATGAAGATGACTATTGAACGTTCTTTAAAGGCGGGAGCACAAGGGGTAAAGATTACCATTGCTGGTCGACTTAATGGTGCTGATATTGCTCGAACAGAAACTATCTCACAAGGAAAGATTCCATTGCACAATTTACGTTCTGATATCGATTTTGCTTCTATTCCAGCTCGAACTATTTGGGGAGCTATCGGGGTAAAAGTTTGGATCAATCGTGGTGAGATATTTGAGAATAGTTAATCCAGATAGAATATGTTGATTCCTAAAAAAGTAAAACACCGAAAGTGGCATAAGGGTAGGGGACGTGGAAAACGTCTTGCCACAACCAAGACAACGATTGCTTTTGGGTCTTATGGTATTAAAGCCATAACAGGTGCGTGGATTACTTCTCGCCAAATTGAAGCTGCACGTCGTGCTATGACACGTGCTATTAAACGAGGTGGAAAGATTTGGATTAGAGTATTTCCCGATAAGCCAGTTACTTCTAAAGGTTCTGAGATGCCCATGGGTAAAGGTAAGGGGGCAGTAGATCATTATGTAGCAGTCGTAAGACCAGGAACTGTATTGTTTGAAATGGGAGGTGTTGATCAAGAACTTGCACAATCTGCTCTTACCCTTGCTGCGCATAAACTTCCGGTAAAATCAAAGATTATTTCACGTGAGATAATATAATTGTATGAATTCAAAAACTCTTCGTACAAAAAGTGTTTCTAACCTCACGCAAGAGATGAAAGACGCTCAAAGTAGATTAAGAGAACTTCGTTTTAAACGTTCTTCTAATCAATTGAAACAAGTACGAGAAATACGAGATGTTAGAAGGAATATAGCAAGAATAAAGACTATTCTTGGACAAAAACACACTGAGGAATTTATTAAGGCTGAATAATTTATGAAGACTCACATAATTCAACGCAAATTTATAGGAACCGTCGTCTCAATCAAGATGGATAAAACTCTTGTGGTACGCGTTGATCGAACCGTGATTCATCCAAAATACGGTAAACGTTATATACAAAGCAAGAAATTTCACGTTCACACAGAAAGTGGTGTCTACTCCGAGGGTGATCTCGTTGATATCCAAGAATGTCGACCTTATTCCAAAACAAAACGTTGGAGAGTACTTACTAAACAAACAGCAAACTAACTTATGCTTCAACTTCGATCCATGATAAAAGTTGCGGATAATACTGGAGCAAAAAAACTTCAAGTGATTCGCGTATTGGGAGGTTACCAAAAACGCTATGCCGTGATTGGTGATTTAGTGACGGCTGCAGTTAAAGAAGCTGTTCCCCACGGGAGTGTTAAAAAAAGTGATATTGTTACAGCAGTGATTGTTCGGGCACGAAAAGAGATCCGTCGTAAAGATGGGACTTATATTCGTTTCGATGAGAATGCTGCGGTTATTATTGATAAAAAAACAAAGGATCCAAAAGGAACTCGCATTTTTGGACCTGTTGCGCGTGAACTTCGAGGTTTTGGATTTAATAAGATTATTTCCCTTGCCCCAGAAGTTCTCTAGGATATATGAAAATAAAAACTGGTGACAATATTCGCATTATTGCAGGAAAGGATAAAGGAAAACAAGGGAAGATTATTCAAGTTTTTCCAAAACTTGAAAGAGTTGTTGTTGAAGGAATGAACTTGATGACGAAACATTTACGAAAGCAACAAAATCGTCCTGGGCAGAAGATTCAGTTTCCAGCACCTTTGCATTATTCAAATGTCCAAATTATTTCTGCCAAGAGTGGAAAAATTGGTCGTGTTGGATATAAATTTATTGAAAAAGAAGGTAAGAAGACCAAGATCAGAGTAATTCATTCAAAGGGTCAGTCTGAAGATATCGAGTAAATTTATGTCGTTTCAAACGTTTTACAAAAAAGAGATTACCCCAAAGCTTAAAGAGGAGTTTGGTTATAAAAATATTCATGCCGTTCCAACCGTGAAATCGATAAGTCTTAATATAGGACTTGGAGTTGGAATGAAGGATGCTAAATTTATTGAAACAGCGGAAAAAACACTTATCCGAATTTCAGGACAAAAACCAGTTTCTACGAAAGCACGAAAATCTATTGCGGGTTTTAAAATTCGTGAAGGAAATGTCGTAGGAATGAAAGTTACTTTACGAGGAAAGCGTATGTGGGACTTTTTAGAGAAACTTATTAAAATTTCTTTACCTCGAGTTCGTGATTTTCGTGGGCTTTCTTCAAAAGCTTTTGATGGTCAAGGTAATTATTCCATAGGTTTTAAAGAACATATTGCTTTTCCAGAAATTCGTACTGATGAAATCGAACTTATTCACGGTCTTCAAGTGACTATCGCGACTTCTGCGCACACTGATACCGAATCAAAATCTCTTCTTACACATCTTGGACTTCCACTCAAAAAAGAAGCATAATCTATGGCTACTGAAAACCAAATTGCGAAATCAAAAAAACGTCCAAAGTTTTCCACACGTAAAATTCATCGTTGTTGGCGTTGTGGAAGAAAGCGAGGTTATATGCGAGCTTTTGGCCTTTGTCGCATCTGTTTCCGTGAATTAGCTAATCGCGGTGAGATTCCAGGTGTAAGAAAATCAAGCTGGTAATTCTATGATGACTGATCCTATTTCAGACATGTTGACACGTATTCGTAACGCTCAGATCGTTCGAAAATCTGAAGTTGTTTTTCCGTACTCCAAAATGAAATTTGCTATTGTAAAGATTTTGGAAAAGGAAGGCTATTTACAGAAAGTCGAACAAATAACTGAAGCAAAGTTTTCTGTTATTCGTATCGAGTTACGTTATGATAATGATCAACCAAAGATTCAAATGGTGCGACGTATAAGTCGACCAAGTAATCGTGTCTATGCTAAATCAACAGACCTTCCCAAAGTTTTGTCAGATATTGGTATCGCCATTGTTTCTACACCAAACGGTTTGATGACCAATAAGGAGGCTCGCGCTCGTCACCTTGGTGGAGAAGTTATTTGTGAGATTTCATAAAACTTATGTCTCGAGTTGGAAAAAAACCTATTTTAATTCCCCAAGGTGTTGATGTGACTATTGATAAAGGTCCAATAGTTCTCGTTAGGGGGCCAAAAGGAACACTAAAACAGCAAATTAATACTGCCGTTTCTATTAATATTATCGATGGAGCTAGTGGAAAGGAAATGCAGTTTTCTGTTTTGCAAGAAGAAGATAAGAACGAACGATCTCAATGGGGTACAGCACGAGCTCTTGTGGCGAACATGATTATAGGAGTTACTAAAGGATTCTCTAAAAAACTTGAAGTGAACGGTGTTGGTTATCGCGTAAATTTATCTGGACGTATTCTTGTGTTCACTGTAGGGTTTTCTCATGATGTCCGTGTGGAACTTCCTGAAGGGATTGAAGCAAAGGTTGAAGGTAATCTTATTGAGATTTCTGGTGCTGATAAATATACAGTTGGAGCTCTTGCTGATAATCTTAGAAAAATCCGTAAACCCGAACCTTATAAGGGGAAAGGAATTAAATATGCCGAAGAGACTATTCGCCGAAAGGCTGGAAAGGCTCAGAAGGCAGGTGAATAGAGTATGTCAGCTACTATAAAAAAATATAAGAATGCCGTTCGTCGTGCCGTGAGAACTCGCTCACATATTCAAGGAACTGCACAATATCCACGTCTTTCTGTAAAAAGAAGTCTTAGGCATATTTATGTGCAACTTATTAATGATGATGCAGGAAAAACCTTAGCTGCAGCTTCCGATAAGGATATTGAGTTGAAAGGAAAACCTATTGAAATAGCTAAAGAAGTTGGAGTTTTGATTGCAAAGAAAGCTGATTCAATTGGCATTAAGAAAGCCGTATTTGACCGTGGTTCATATCGTTTTCATGGACGAGTGGCTGCCGTTGCAGACGGTGCTCGAGAAACAGGTTTGACTATTTAGCTTATGCCACAAGAAAAAAACGTACAACAGACAAAAGGTGGAATCCGCACTGCCAAACGTAGTGATAATTCTGATCGTTCTTCTGATAATAAACGTGGTCGAGGACCTCGTCGTGGAAAACGAGAAGAACGGGTTCCCCGGGAATTTGATCAAAAAATTCTTGATCTAGTTCGCGTGACACGTGTGACAGCTGGTGGAAAAAGAATGTCATTTCGATGTGCTCTTGTTATCGGTGATAAAAAAGGACGTGTAGGTATGGGGGTTGCCAAGGGTGCTGACGTTCAGATTGCTATCGAAAAAGCTTACAAACAAGCTAAAAAGCATGTTATTACCGTTCCTTTAGCTCATGAGACGATTCCTCATCCTATTTGGATTAAATTTGGCTCAGCGCTTGTCTTACTTAAACCAGCTCCAAAAGGAACCGGACTTAAGTCCGGAGGGGCTGTACGTATGATTTTGGAATTCGCTGGTATTCCGAATGCTGTCTCAAAGATTGTTAATTCCAGCAATAAAATTAATATTGCCAAAGCAACGCTTGAAGCCATTAAACAACTTCGTGTTCCAGAGAATCGGACGCCAAAAGTTGAAGCTTCAATTCGTGTGACAGCAGTAGATAACATTTAAGTTTATGCCTCTTACACTTCACTCAATTCAACCACAGAAAGGTGCCTCAAAATCCAAGAAGCGTATTGGACGTGGATTAGGTTCTACAGGAACGTATTCAGGTCGAGGTGTGAAAGGACAAGGCGCACGTTCAGGAGTTTCAGGTCTTCAAAAATTAGGAATTCGACAATTGATGCTTGCCACTCCTAAAAATCGTGGTTTTAAGAGTGGTCGTATTGATGCTCAGGTTGTTAATGTAGTTGATCTTTCCAAAAATTTTAAATCAGGAACAAAAATTACACCACAGGTTCTTCAGAAAAAAGGACTTGTTCAATCAGCAAATGTTCCTGTAAAAATTTTAGCAAAAGGTACCATTTCTATTTCGATTATTCTTACAGACTGTTCTATTTCCGTTGCAGCTAAACAAAAAATTGAAGATGCTGGAGGAACAGTTGTCATGAGTTAATTTTTCGTATGAATACGTTTTTCAGGATTTGGAAGATTAAAGAGGTACGTAATAGCATTCTCTTTATTATTTCCATGCTCATTATTTTTCGAATTACAGCTCATGTTCCTGTTCCTGGGATCGATGCGAGTGCTTTGGAAAATATTTTTTCAGGTAACCAGTTTTATGGGTTATTAGATATTTTTTCGGGTGGTAACCTCAAGAGTTTTTCTATTGTTGCTATGGGGGTCATGCCTTACATTACTTCTTCCATCATTTTTCAGCTTCTTGGAATGATTGTTCCTCAAATTGAAGAAATGCAAAAAGAAGAACAAGGTCGTCAGAAAATTAATCAATGGACACGTCTTGCTACTATTCCCTTAGGTTTCATTCAGGCCTACGGTTTGATTCTTCTTCTTTCACAACAAGGACAATTTTTTACACAGGTCGGTTTTTCTACCATTTTATTTGCTATGGTGAGCATGATAGCCGGAACAATGTTTCTCGTATGGATCGGTGAGCTTATTTCGGAAAAAAATATAGGAAATGGTATATCCATCATCATTTTATCTGGAATTGTTGCTGGACTTCCTACATTTTTAACACAGTATCTTGTTGTTTACGACAGCAGCCAACTTATCACATTCCTTCTTTTTATCGCCGTTGCTATTTTGACTGTCGTGAGTATTGTAGTCATGCATGAGGCACAACGGAATATTCCCGTGCAATATGCAAGAGCTATTCAAGGATCTCGTTTAACTGGAGCCGTCAGTTCTCACATTCCGATGCGTTTAAATATGGGCGGTGTCATCCCAATTATTTTCGCCATTTCCATTATCCTATTTCCAACGGTCATTGCTCAATTCTTCTTGAATGCAAAAACAGAATTTCTACGCACAACTGCTACGTGGACTCTGCAGGTTTTTCAGAATCAGGTTATTTACGGAATCCTTTACTTTGTTCTTGTGTTTCTTTTTGCATATTTTTATACAGCGGTGATTTTTCATCCAGAGGAAGTTGCTGAAAATATTCAAAAACAAGGAGGATTTATTCCAGGAATTCGACCAGGAAAACAGACCGCAGATTATTTAAGTTGGGTTGTAAACCGCCTTTTGCTTTCTGGCGCTTTATTCCTTTCGATTATTGCTGTCCTTCCAATTATTCTTCAGCAAGTGACAGGTAATACAAATCTTGTTATTGGGGGAACCTCAGTTTTGATTATTGTTGCCGTTGTTATTGATAGTGTAAAACAGATCCAAGCACAGCTCACTATGCGTGAGTATGAAATATAAAGATTCATAATCTCAATTAAAAAAGAACGAAAAAATCGTTCTTTTTTAATTGAGATTCATTCTTCATTCATTCTTGAAAATTTTTACTTTTTCATTTTAAAGAGCTTTTGTTATACTCCGCGTATCTATGTCTGATATTTATAAAATTTTTCTCATGGGACCTCAGGGAAGTGGTAAGGGAACGCAATCAGAAAGACTGTCTGGACATCTTGGAATTCCTGCATTTGGAATGGGGCAACTTCTTCGTGATGAGGTAGTTACCGGTTCTGATTTTGGAAATAAACTTAAAAACATCATGAAACTCGGAGATTTAGTTTCTGACGAAGATGCTGCTCATGTGCTTAAATTACGTCTTGAAAAAGCAGATACAAAAAAAGGTTATATTTTAGATGGGTATCCTCGTAATCTTGCTCAATATCAAGCTTTTAATTTTGATGTTCCTACACATGTTCTGGTTATCGATATTCCGCGTGGAGAGTCCTTGAAACGGTTGGGAGGTCGATTAACTTGTGATCATTGCGGTAAAGTGGGCTCTCTCAATGACGGTTTGAAACCAGGTGATGAAGATTCTTGTGGTGGAGTATGGTATCAACGTGAAGACGATACACCTGAGGCTATTTCACATCGTTTGGATATTTATGAACATGATACAGCTCCTGTTATTGAAAAGTATGCTCCGTTTGTGACGCATATTGAAGGTGTAGGTTCTATCGATATTGTTTTTCATAGGATTCTTGAAACTCTTAAGTAATCTATGTCGCTTATTAAAACAAAAAAAGAAATTGATTCAATGCGACGTGGTGGGGCTTTACTTTCTCGAGCTCTTAAAACGTCTGTAGAGGCTGTGACTCCTGGTATTACGTTGAAAGAACTTGATACTCTTGGAGAGGCAGTTATTCTTGAAGGTGGTGGTGTACCTTCTTTTAAATGGTATCAATCTTCTCCTGAGGATGTTCCTTTTCCAAGCACGATTTGTCTTTCTGTAAATGAAGAAGTTGTTCATGGACTTGGAAACCGTACGTTAAAATTAAAGGAAGGAGATATTGTTGGTCTTGATATTGGTTGTTGGTTTGAAGGTTTATGTACGGATATGGCTGTGACGGTTCCTGTGGGTCACGTGAGTCCTGAAGCGCTTAAATTAATGCAAGTGACAAAAGACTCGTTGCTGGCAGGTGTTGGTGCAGCAAAAGTGGGTGGAGAGATTAAAGATATTTCAAGAGCGATTGAAGATTACGTAAAACCCTATGGTTACGGCATTGTTCGTGCTCTTGTTGGACATGGGGTTGGACATCAGGTACACGAAGCACCACACATACCTAATTTTGTTTCTGATCGTTATCCTCGTGTCAACATTAAAGATGGAATGTGTTTGGCTCTTGAACCTATGTTGGGACTTGGTGGCGACTATCACGTACGCACTGCAAAAGACGGCTGGAGCATCATTATGTCAGATGGTTCCTTAGGATCGCATTTTGAAGTAACGATTGCTATAACCAAAGAAGAAGGAGTTGAGATTTTAACTCCACTTCCCGTATGAGAATTTTAGGTATCGATTACGGTGATAAAAAAATAGGACTGGCGTTTGGAGACTCCACGGTTCATCTGGCTGTCCCCCTAGAGGTTATTTTCAATAGGGGGATTCAAACAATTGAGGTATTATGTGAAAGAGTAAGAAAGGAAGATTTTGATTTGGTTATTGTCGGAGTTCCTCTTTCAACAGGAGGTCATCACACAGCAGAACAGCTTGAAAAAACGAGATTTTTTATTAAAACTCTTGCCTCCGTTGTTTCTGTACCTGTGATAGAAGAGGATGAATCTTATACGACTGCTGAGAGTATCCGTCTTCAGAAGGAAGAAAACGCACAGGCGTCTGAGGATGCGCTTGCTGCCATGCTTATTGTTCAATCCTATCTAGATCACATTATATGAGCCATTTTATTCGTGTCGCCCTTATTGTTCTTATCTTATTAGGTGCTTTTTTTGTGTGGAGGCAAATGAGCGTTTCTCCTCAGACGACTCCTCCCGTAGAAGTACCTGTTGTTGTTGAAAATGGCGAAGAGGCATTTACTTCTGAAAGAGGAGTTTCCTTATTTGTCACACTGCCTTTAAAAAATTCCCTTGTCACCTCGCCTCTTAAGGTCACAGGAACAGCGCCTGGTACCTGGTATTTTGAAGCAAGTTTTCCCATCATCATTGTAAATTGGGACGGTCTCATTATTGCCCAAGGCTATGCGACGGCTCAAACAGACTGGATGACACCGGATCAAGTTCCTTTTGAGGGAACCATTGAGTTTACGGATATCTTACCGTTAACCAAAGAGATTGAAGATCCAAATTCGTTGCAATCTTTCATGAAGAAAGGAGCGCTGATTTTACAAAAAGACAATCCTTCTGGATTACCCGAAAACGACGATGCTCTGGAAATTCCTATTTTGTTCGCACAATAATCTAAATAATAAAAAAGCCTTCTTAATCAAGAAGGCTTTTTTATTATGGGGTTTCATTTACTTCCATCCAAGGAAATACGTTAGGATTAGCTTCTGTTAAAACATCTTTGACCAAAGGGACAATCACCCAAGAGCGTTGATGGGGAGTATTTGGATCGGTTTCAATCACAGGAAAACGTAAGGCAGGAACATAGAGAATGGACGATGTAACAGTATCGTTCTCGTATTGATAGTGTTCTGCCAGAATGAATTCAGGTGTACCCAGACGAGAGGTAAATGTTTTATCTGGATTTTCGGGTATGGAATCCCACAACCCCCCGCGCTTTGCTATGGCAAGCACTTGCTTTGTATCTGTAATCAATTCTTTATTTGAAATTTCTTGTGTTTGCGGACCTGGGCCGAAGAAGCTGTCTACTTCACCTGAATGTAAATTAATGGAAACAGACAAACCTGATGGCTGACCCCACATGGACCATACTTCTTGTTCTTGAATAAGAAGAGGATAGTTGACCGTTATCGATTCTGGAAACCATCCACCCTGTGTATTAAAAGCGGTTTGATCAATGGAAGGCTTTCCAAAACGGGAACGATCTATCTTATAGTCAGTGAGAAATGTTTCCGCTGTTGCGATCAACGTCTCATTTGAAGGAATATTTTCTTTAGAGAGAGGTATCGAAGGAACGGTTTGCCAATAGCCTGGATTTCTTGAAACAGAAAAGGTGTTATTGAGAAGGTCTACAGAAACGTTATAGCCATTTTCATCTGACTCCGAAAGGTTCAGATTTTGAATGTTCAATTGATCAAATGCGGAAAGTGAAAGTCCAGCCAGTGTGAGTTGTGAGATATTTTTTGAAACAGATGCTGGAAGAGTTGAGGTGTTTATCCTACGGTAGACGTTTGAGTTAAGCGTAGAAAGATCAGGAAGTTCGTCTTCGTATACATATTCATAAGCGATCACTTCTTCTACGTAAGGAGGGAACTCTTCTTCTAGAACTGGGTAACTGGTTCCTAATGTATCGTTTGAGGTTGCTTGTTGTCTTGTATCGGTTTGTTCAGGTCTTCCAAAAAGAACGGTTTTTAAAGAGGAAGAAGTCGATAAGGAATCTATAAAGACATAAACGAGAGACGAAATTAATAAGAGGATCGCAATAAGAACACTCAGTAAAATAATAAACCAAGATTTTTGAAATAGTGTTTTCATAATGGAACGTGGGAGAGCTTTAATTAGTTTTAATTATAAGCCCTATGGATTCTGTCGTACATTTTAGTTTCCTTTTGAGGATCAAGCTCATACTGAAAAATTTTATCCAGATGTTTTTGGTTGAAAGACAATGTCAATGGTGTTGAAAAGAATTTGATTAGAATTTGGCAATCAATGAAAAAATAGATAAAAATAGGGCATAAAACTCTATTTTTTTATTATTTTGTGTTTGAATCTCTGTGTTTGAATCTCTTGACAGAATTTCTAAAATGGAGTATAGTTTTCTCGGTTTTTCGGTTTCGCAAAGGAATCGGAATACGTCTGGCACTTGAAGCCGGACAAACATGAGATAAAAAAAGGAGAAAGTTACCATGCAGAAGTGCCCCTCCAACTGCGGCTACTGCACGTCCAAGACCTCCGGCATGGCCTCACATTTGCGGGCCAATCCCACCCACCAGTCCAGCAAGGGCAGGGGTGGTAAGGTCTGGAAGGGCGATCGTCAGATCGCCGGCAAGAAGAAGTAGTCTTCTTCCCTGCTCGCGACAGCCGCTCGTCAACGATGATGGGCGGCTTTTAAATTTTATTGGCAGAAGATCGTGGTTACTGTATGATTTTTGTACAATTTTTAAATAAACTTTCTCTTTGAGAAAGTTTTTCTTTTTATGAGTTTGATTCCATCTGTTTATACCGTTGAGTGTGTAACCAAAGGCCATCCTGACCGGGTCTGCGACCAAATCGCTGACCGTATTTTAAAAGAAATAACTGATTTGGATCCAGACGCTCATGTGGCCGTGGAGGTGTTTGGATGCAAAGGTATTCTAACCATTGGTGGAGAAGTGACAACGAAGGTTCAGGTTGATTATGAATTTTTGGCTCGTGAGGTTTTGGATAAAGTAGGTTATCACGATCCTATTGAAGTACGCGTTCATCTTATCGCTCAGTCACCCGAAATTCATTCTGCAGTAGATATTGGAGGCGCAGGGGATCAAGGGATTATGTATGGTTATGCCACCGATGAGACTCAAACGTTTATGCCATTGGGTGGCTTTGTTGCATAACCATTCCTACAGACAAATCGACATGTGTCTGCACGAACGGTTAGACAAGAACGGAAACACTCTTGGGCATTCCTAGATGAAAC
>LBWG01000020.1 GCA_000993535.1 Candidatus Uhrbacteria bacterium GW2011_GWF2_39_13
TTGGAAAATCTAAAAGAGGTAAAAACCGTATTCAGAACTTATATTAAAAACAGAAAATTTAGATATCAAATGTAACGTTTTGTTTTG
Source organism: Candidatus Uhrbacteria bacterium GW2011_GWF2_39_13 (assembly GCA_000993535.1). Taxonomy (GTDB): domain Bacteria; phylum Patescibacteriota; class Patescibacteriia; order UBA9934; family GWF2-40-263; genus UBA12478. The sequence continues at coordinate 88 of LBWG01000020.1, forward strand.
AGAGGGCTATATACCAAAAGTATTCTGCGCTCCAAGGATTTCAAGCCGACCAGTGGCGTGACCTATGAGGTTGCCGTTCTGAAGGGGTCGCTCTTTTCGGATGATGACCGCACCGCCCAAAACATCCGCGATAAGGCGAATGAGATGAACCTCACGACCCCGAACGCGGAAGTCGCGTGTCTCATCCGCGAACAGTTCTCGGACAAGGAAATCGAGGCCATGGGTCTTTGGTACATCGTTGCCATGCATGAGCCTATCAAAGATTCTGACGGCCTTCCGAACCTCCTTGCGGCTTTTCGTGGTGTTGACGGTCGTTGGCTCTATGCGTACGACGTCTATCCTGACGACAGGTGGTATCGTGGGTGCGGATTCGCGTTCCTTGTCCCGCAAGTGTCTTCTTAGGGCTTGGTTCTCTGAACCTTGTGCATTGGGCACTTGGTTCCTTAGTCCTTAGTCCTAACTGCGCTGTACCCTTGTTGATTGTCAACATTGGGTGTGGCGTCTTTTTGTTTTCCTGCCTACCGGCAGACAAGTGTGATAAACCACGTCGCTCGCGAGCGACGTGGTAAACTTATTTTGATCGAAATTCTGATCCCTTGACAACAACCCTCGCTTTGAACACAATGAGAGCGTTAGCACTCTTGATAGGAGACTGCTAGCGTCTTTTTTCTCTGGAGATCTCTCAATAAAATTATCTAAATTTTTAACTTTTATTCTTATGAAACTAATACCGGTTGGTGATCATATCATCGTTAAAGCTGTTTCTCGTGAGGAAACATCTGCTTCTGGAATCATTATTCCAGATACCATAGATAAAGAACGAAGTGAACGTGGAGAAGTCATTGCCGTAGGTCCAGGCCGTGAGTTAGATGGAGGCAAACGATCCACTATGGAGGTAAGCGTCGGTAATAAAGTCTTGTTTAAAAAATATGCTCCAGATGAGGTAAAGATTGATGGAGCTGAGTATCTCATCATCCGCATGGATGACGTTATGGCTATCATTGAGTAATTAAAATCATATGGCAAAACAAATTTCATTTAATGAAGATATTCGTGCGGCATTAAAGCGCGGAGTGGACAAGCTCGCAAACGCGGTAAAAGTAACCCTTGGTCCAAAGGGTCGTAACGTCATTCTTGATCGCGGTTTTGGTTCCCCTGTGGTAACAAAAGATGGAGTGACAGTGGCAAAAGAAATCGAACTCGAGGATAAATTTGAAAACCTTGGAGCAGAACTCGTGAAAGAGGTTGCAAGCAAGACCAATGACGTGGCAGGAGATGGAACCACCACTGCAACCGTCTTGGCTCAGGCTCTTATTGCTGAAGGACTTCGCAACGTTACTGCAGGAACCAATCCTCAGGTGTTGCGTCGTGGAATTGAAAAAGGGGTTGAACTTCTCGTGAAGGAAATTAAAGAAAAAATCGCTACTCCTATCAAAGGAGAGGAGATTGAGAAAGTGGCTAGTATTTCAGCCAATGATCCTGAAATCGGCAGCATGATCGCTCAAGCCATGAAAAAAGTGGGTGAAAACGGTGTTATTACCGTTGAAGAATCACAATCTTTTGGAGTGGATGTAGAGGTTGTAGAGGGAATGCAGTTTGATAAAGGATATGTCTCTGCTTACATGATGACCAATGCGGATCGCATGGAAGCTGAGTATCAAGATGCTCATATTCTCATTACCGATCGCAAAGTCAGTTCTATTCAAGATATCCTTCCTATTTTGGAGAAAGTCGCCACAACCGGAAAGAAGGAACTTGTTCTTATTTGTGAGGATGTTGATGGAGAAGCTCTTACCACCTTGGTCGTGAATAAATTACGAGGAGCTTTTTCAACTCTCGCGATTAAAGCCCCTGGGTTTGGTGATCGTCGTAAGGCCATGTTGCAAGACATCGCCATCCTTACAGGAGGAAAAGTGGTTTCTGATGAAGTCGGAATGAAGCTTGAGGATGTACAACTGAGCGATCTTGGGCAGGCTAGAAAAGTCGTTTCTACAAAAGAGAACACCACCATTGTCGAAGGTCGTGGAGATAAAATAGCTATTGAAGAACGAGTAAAACAAATTCGTACACAGCTTGAGCAGACAGACTCCGACTTTGAAAAAGAAAAAATGCAGGAACGTATTGCGAAGCTTTCAGGTGGTGTGGCGGTCATTCGTGTTGGAGCTGCAACAGAAACAGAAATGAAAGAGAAGAAGCATCGTATCGAGGATGCCGTTGCTGCTACAAAGGCGGCGATTGAAGAGGGAATTGTTCCAGGAGGTGGTGTAGCTCTTATTCGTGCCATCGATGCTTTAGATCATGCTTCTTTAGAAGGAGACGAACGCATGGGACTCAATATTTTACGTCGAGCTCTTGAAGAACCTTTGCGTATGATTGCAAACAATGCCGGAATGGATGGATCGGTTGTTGCTGAGAAAGTGAAATCCTTAACAGGTGCCATGGGTTATAACGCAGCCACAAACGAATATGAAGATCTCGTCAAAGCTGGTGTGATCGATCCTGCTAAAGTCACACGTTTTGCTCTTCAAAATGCTGCGTCTATTGCCATCATGATTCTTACGACCGAGTGTGCGGTTACCGATCTGCCAAAGAAAGATGATGGAGCTTCTGCGATGGGAGGAGGGATGCCAGGAGGAATGGGAGGAATGTACTAAAGATTTTAAATGAAATAATTTTTAGAAAAAACAAGAGGGGTCTTCCTCTTGTTTTGCTTTAGAGAATCTCTTTAATCTGTTACCATAGTTCTAAACAAACAAAATATATGACTGACAAAACAACAGAAACCGAATATATCCCTCCTCAATCTTCTCTTTCTTCAGATGAACGCTTTTTTGCCACGATCGGTTATTTAGGGATTTTGTGTCTTGTTCCGCTTCTCTTAAAAAAGAATAGTCCTTTTGCTCAACATCACGGAAAGCAAGGACTTGTTATTTTAGTGGTTTGGCTTGGGTTATGGGTGGGAATGATTGTTCCTATTTTGGGACAGATCGTCTGGTCGCTTGGGTCTTTAGCCTTGATGATTTTGATTATTCTAGGAATGGTAAATGCCTTTCAAGGCAAAATGTGGGACATGCCGATCTTGGGTAAGTATGCAAAGAATTTGAAACTGTAAAAATATGATTGAGCTTCTTAAACACATTCAAGTCCTCCGGGTAAAGACAGAAAAGACCTGGAGGTTACTTTGACCTTGATACCGTTCAAACACAGGTTAAAACTCTTGAAGTTCAAATGTCCTCGCCTGATTTTTGGAAGGATCAAGAACACGCTCAACGAATCAGCAAAGAAGCCTCTGAATTACGTGAGGAGTTGTTTACTTGGGAAGGATTTTTAAAAGAGATTTCTGACCTTGAAGAGCTTGCTTGTCTTGGAGACGAATCATTACACGATGAGATTGCCACTAAATTAGTTGATCTTGAGGGACGTTTTACAAAAATGGAATTTGCCACACTGTTTGCAGGTTCCTATGATAAAGACACAGCTATTGTCGCCATTCATGCAGGTTCTGGCGGAACAGAAGCTCAAGATTGGACGCAAATGCTTACCCGAATGTATTTGCGATTTGCTGAATCTAAACACTGGCAAGTGACGGTGTTGAGCGAGTCGCGCGCAGAGGATGTCGGTCTTAAAAGTATTACCTTGCGTGTCCAAGGCCGTTGGGCCTACGGATATTTGAAATCCGAAGCTGGTGTTCATCGTCTTGTAAGAATCTCTCCGTTTGATGCAGAAAAAATGCGTCATACGACGTTTGCTCTTGTGGAAGTAATTCCTGAACTTGAGGATGTGTCCGAGATTGATATTGATCCAAAAGATCTTCGGGTCGATACGTTTTTAAGTGGTGGAAAAGGAGGGCAAAGCGTCAACACAACATATTCGGCTGTCAGGATTGTTCATCTTCCAACCAATATTGCTGTTGTGTGTCAAAATGAGCGTTCGCAGTTGCAAAATAGAGAAACAGCCATGAAGATTCTTAAATCTAAGTTGCATCAAATTCAATTAAAAGAACAAGAACAAAAGAAAGCACAGCTGCGAGGGGAATATCAATCCGCTGAATGGGGGAATCAGATTCGTTCCTATGTGCTTCATCCCTATAAATTGGTAAAGGATCATCGAACCGACTACGAGACAACCGATGCTGAAGGAGTGTTAGAGGGTGCTTTAGAACCTTTTATGGAACACTATCTGCGTTATGAACTCGAATGTTCCTCGCGCTTTGAACAGGCAAATAAGAATTAATATATGGCAAAAAAATTTCAAACAGCGTTAGTAACTGGTGGTGCTGGGTTTATCGGATCTCATATTGTAGATGCATTGATTCGCAGACATATTAAAGTATATGTCGTAGATGATTTTTCAACGGGTCAAAAAAAGAACGTGAATCCCAATGCTCACGTCACGCGTTTGTCGATTTTAAATCCACAATTTGTTCCATTGCTTCAAAAAATCAAACCAGATGTCGTGTTTCATTTAGCCGCGCAGATCAATTTGCGTGATTCCCTTCAAGATCCATTGAATGATGCGAAGATCAATATTTTTGGCACTCTTACCCTGATTCAGGAGTGCACAAAACTAGGTGTAAAAAAAATAATCTACTCCTCAACAGGTGGACCCATGTATCCAGAACAGGCAAGAATGCCTTGGTCTGAAAAGATCCACCCACAACCTATCTCTCCCTATGGGATTTCTAAACGCTCGGCAGAAATGTATTTTCATTATGCCTTTCAAGTGCATGGAATGCCGTATGTGGCGTTGCGTTATGCAAACGTCTATGGGCCCAGACAAAATGCTAAGGGAGAAGCAGGAGTGATTTCTATTTTTGCGGATCATTTTATGAAAGGGAACCCCATGATTATCCACGGGTCTGGAGAACAAACGCGCGATTTTGTTTTTGTAGAGGATGTGGTGCGTGCCAATATAAGTGCGATGGATCGCTCAGCAGTGGGTGTGTTCAACATCGGCACAGGAAAGCAAACAAGCATCAATACGATTTTTCGAAAATTAAAAAAGATGACTCAGTCGTCAATCCCTGAGCGTCATGATGCCCCAGTGATGGGAGAAGTTATACATTCAGCTCTTTCCTCCCGCGAAGCACTCATCCATCTTGGATGGCGGCCAACGGTTAAACTCGATCAAGGACTTGAAAAAACCGTTGCATGGATGCACAAACGTTAGACAATCAAATCATAGATCAAGCGGTTGCTGTTCTTAAAAATGGCGGAGTGGTTGTGTTTCCTACAGAGACCGCCTATGGCTTGGCGGCAGACGCAACAAATGCAGATGCAGTAAATCGAATTTTTCTTTTAAAAGGCCGTGAAGAAGATAAATCCTTTCCTCTTATTGCTGCAGATCAGACAATGGTTGAAACCGTTGCTGGAATTTCACGAGGACTCATAGGTCTTGCTGATCGTTATTGGCCAGGCCCTTTAACTCTTATTCTTCCTGTCATGAGTGATCAGCTAGCCCCAACGGTGATCAGACAGGGAACGATTGCTATTCGTATTTCCTCTCATCCTGTTGCGCAGGCTCTTTCTCGCGGAATTGGCAGACCCATCGTTTCCACCTCAGCCAATCGTAGTGGGCAGATGGTGTGTTATTCATCCGAGTGTGTGAAAAATCAATTTGAACATCAACAAATAAAACCAGATTATTATCTAGACGCAGGAGAACTCACTCCAGAACCTCCATCTACGATTGTCGGGTTAGATGATTATGGAATGCCAGAAGTTTTGCGCCAAGGATCCATTGAAATTTAAGTATGCTTCCTCGAGCAAAAAAAAGTTATGGACAAAATTGGCTTGTGGATGAAACGGTCGTAAAAAAGATCATTCAAGCCTCTGATATAAAATCTAATGATCTTGTTCTTGAGATTGGTCCTGGAACAGGCGTGCTTACTCAAGCTTTAGTCGATGCTGGGGCTCAGGTTGTGGCTGTGGAAACAGATCCTTCTCTTATTGAACCTCTTAGGCAAAGATTTGGAGGGCGTATCCAACTCATAGAAGACGATGTCTTGACTTTTCCCGTCCATCGTTTCTTTCATCATTTTTCCTACAAACTGATTGCCAATATTCCTTATAACATCACTTCAGATCTGTTAAGACATTTTTTGACACAAAAACCAAAACCTTCTCGTATGATACTGATGGTTCAAAAAGAAGTAGGGGATCGTATTGTGGCACGTCCTCCTCAAATGAGTTTGCTTTCCGTGATGTGTCAGCTTTATGCGGTTTGTCGACGTGTGAGTGTTGTTCCTGCAGGAGCTTTTCGACCTATTCCAAAAGTGGATTCCGCGATCGTGCAGTTTGATCTTGAAGATCCATCATTACGATGGAGGATAGATCCAGAAATGGTTATTGGACTGGCAAAGTTTGGATTTTCTTCACGTCGCAAGCAACTTCATGGAAATATCGCGGGATCATCAACAAAGTTTACTTCAGAACAGGTAAAAAAAGCTCTCTCTCTTTTAGGTCTGGATTCAAGATCCAGAGCAGAAGCTCTCAACATAGAACAATGGGTCCAACTTACCCACACATTGAATGAATAACGCAAAAAACGTCTAGGTAAGACCTAGACGTTTTGTTATAATTAAAAGGAGCAGGTCTCTATGGCTACGCAACGGATTCGTCTTAAACCCATCTCACCAGTAAATATTGAACAAAAGGTTGCTTTTGGTCTTTTGATGTTTTTGGGTTTAGGAGGAGTTGTCTTTGGATTTCAGTCTTTTGGAGCCAACATGCAAAGACCTATTCAAAAACAAATATCAGAATTTTATACAGGGGAACAATTTTTAACCGAGGATCAACTTGAGGAACAAACACTGAAAGATTCCAAGACCAAGGATACTGATGGTGATGGACTTGTTGATTATGATGAGTTATATGTCTACAAGACCAGTCCTTATATTGTTGATTCTGATTCTGATGGGTATGACGATAAGACCGAAATTTTTTCTGGAAATAATCCTAATTGCCCTATTGGTAAAACATGTGGATTTATTGTTACTTCTGATGAAGAGGCAACGGCATCAAACAATATTGCCGATGCTTTTGTCCAAAGCCTTGGGGCAGGGGCTCTGATAGAAGCGGGTTCTGTACAGTTTAATTCTGCGGCTGATGTTGAAGCCTTTTTTAAACAAGCGACCATGGATCAGATTCGTGCGGCTCTCATTGAATCAGGAATGAGTCAAGAGGAGCTTGATACCATTGACGATGAAACCTTGAGAGCTTTTTTTAACGGAGCCCTTGATGAAGCATCTTTTTCAGGATCTCTTGATCAATATATTGCTCCTACGCAGTAGAGATCTAATCATTTTTTATGACACAGGTTTCCCATAAAGCAAAAAGATGGATTGGCGGGGGTCTCGCCGTTGTTTTTATTCTTGGGCTCGTTGTGTTTGGACTTTTTGCCACACGCACACACGTCTTTGCAACCGATACGGAAGTGATTTTTGCCGGAGGTGAAGCCGCGGCGGGTGCTGCTGAGGGAAGCTGTTTAACCGCAGGAGCCACACCTGCAACCTGTCCTCCAACCGGTATTAAAAAGAGTTTAGAAGTGGTGGGAGGAAAAATTGTTTCTCCAGCCTTTCGTATCGCTCTTATTCAGGCATTATTGAATCTTTCTCAATTTGTGGCGAATCGTCTTGCCTATGAAGCCGCTGTCTATATCGCCTCAGGAGGTCCAGGAGAAGATTCAATGTTTTATCAACGAGAACCTGTTGATGCTTGGAAAGATTTTGGACTTGATATAGCAGGAGAAGCGGTTGGATCGATTTCTGAACTTTCGTCTAAAGATTTGGGAATTGAATTTAATTTGTGTCAACCTAGTAATCCTTCCTTACAACTTGCGCTTGCTATTGGTATTAAACAGAAATATAAGCCTGCTGAACCTAAATGTGACATTTTGGAAGTGGGGAAAAATTGGACGAAGATTTATACCAATTTTATACAAACACTAGAAGATCCCGATGCGCTTCAGAAAGCGGTACTTACGAAATTTGCTGAAACGTTAAAACCTGGAAAAAATGAATTAAGCGCTACATTGAGAATTAATATTGCGATTGATCAAAAAGTCCATGAACAAAAATTGTTAAAGTTTTTACAGCAGAATCAAAATCAATATAAATCAGTGAAAGATTTTATTACAGGAAACGTCAAAACTCCTTCAGAGACTCTTCAAGGCGAATTTGAATCGAAATTAAAAGAAGTGAATGGGGATCAAACCAAGATTAAAGTGGGAGAGCTTGTCAATGCAGGGGAACTGATCGGAGGATTGGCTCTTTCAACAGCCTCAACATTCACGAATACGCTTTTGTCTCAATTAATGAATCGTATTTATACGGGGTTATTTGATTCTGAACCTATTCCTGATCCATTTGATGAGGAGGCTCTTGGTGGAGGGGATAAAGCCGCTGCCCAGGAACGTTTTGCTTCCATTATTGCGACACATCCTATTGCCACAGGTGAGTACAATGCGCTTTCTGAATTCGTGGTTTGTACAGCCGAAGGAGTAACCAATAGAGGTCTTTATAACTGTGTCATGGATGTGAATTTTTTGGCAGCCGTAAGTCGTGGAAATAGCGGATCGGCTCTTACAGTTCAGGAAGCCATTGACGAAGGATTGTTGGATGGAAATCGTCCACTTATTTCTCCAGAAAATGAACCAGCAAACCAAGATCCTTATTGTTATACCTATGGGTATTGTTACGCAAACTTGGTAAAGCTGAGAAAAGTTCGTGTCCTTCCTATTGGTTGGGAGCTTGCGGCATTACGCAACAGCCAAACCAATCCGGCAACACTTCAAGAAGTCATTGATGGTTTTAATGATTGTACAGAAGATGGCACTATTGGACCTTCCAACGCACTTAATAGCGATACAAAATGGTGTCATTTGATTGATCCAAATTGGGTTTTAAAATATCCAGAAACTCAATGTCGCGCTATCGTGAATGGTGAAATTCGTCTGTCTGCGCTGAGTCCTGGACGCTCAAGTGTCTGTGTAGATGCTCCAAGCTGTATTGGTGAAAATAACGATGGAGTGTGTACAGATGGGTATGGTTATTGTGTCCAAGAAAAAAACGTGTGGCGTTTTCGTGGAGATGAATGTCCTGCACAATATGCTAGTTGTCTTTCTTTTCAAAATACTCAGACGGGCGATCCAGGCGATTTTCTTGTGAACACGGTAGATTACAGCGTATGCGATCAGAATAATGCAGGATGCCAGTGGTATCGGACCAATAAGTATTTAGATGACGCAGGCACATCTGATGATACGTCAGATGATACCTATGTTTGGCTTCCAGAGGGTGAGGTCTATATCACCACAGATGTAGACAACACAACACCTGACCATGATGATGATTTAAATTATCAAACAACCACAGGAGGTTCTGCCAGTCCTGCCATATATAATTACACGTCTGATTCTGGAGAAACCTATCGTTACACCACTTATACTTATGAAGATCGCTTGTATTTAACCTATAATGCGCAGACGTGTTCTGATAGTGATGCTGGTTGTACGAAATTGTATGAATTTGGAGAGAACCTTTTACTCAATCATATTCAAAACCCAAGCTTCGAAGATGATACAGACGAGGATGGTTTTCCTGATTATTGGGTGCAAACAGCCATAGGTGGCTCTTCACAGAAAATAGTGGAAGATGGAGCTGTCGTGGGTACGTCGATGTTTCAAACAGACAATAGCGGTTTTTATCAATATGTTCCCTTGCAGGCAAACAATTTTTATACCTTAAGTTTTTACGCAAAAACCGTCAGTACAAGTGCTGGTTCTACGACCCTGTCTCTTTCTTTAGAAGACAAAAATGGGTCTACGATTTCTATTGCAGGTACATCTTATCAAGGAGATTGTTCTCCTGTCAGCAACATCTATTCAATCCTTTTGAATTCAGGAAATGCCTCCCAATTTACCTCAGGGGAATGGTCTCGATTTGATTGTACATTCACGACTCCTTCAAATACTGCTCAAGCCAATATCTCTATTACAAGTGATGAACTCCTTCTTGATGGGATTCAGCTTGAATTAGGAGAGGACGTTCATACGTTCACAGAAGGATATAGTTCAACACCCGTTGCCGCCTACTACAAGATGGCGCCGGATTATTTAGGTTGTTCGGGTGTTTTTGATGATCCATCTGAGTGTGATGAATATACTCAAGTTTGTCAGGCACAAGACGTGGGTTGCAACCTTTATACTCCAGAAGACGGCGATCCTTCTATCCCCGCTATTATTTCTGAACTGGATCAATGTCCAAGTGAGTGTGTGGGATATACCACTTACAAACAGGAAGCAACCGATTACGAAAGCGAATCATTTCCTTTGTATTTTATTGCTTCAAACGCAAGTAGTTGTTCGCAGCAATACGTTGGTTGTGATTCATTTACGAATTTAGACGCTGTGGATGCAGGAGGAGAGAGTATTGAGTATTACACCTCTCTTCGTTCTTGTTTAAGTTCGTCTATTGCAGACGGTTCCAATTCACAAAAGACTTCCGCCACATTTTTTACTTGGGAAGGTTCAGACAACGAAGGATACCAATTACAAACCTGGGTTTTGCTTGAATCGAATTTGAGCGCCACAACAGGCATCTTTACTCAAGATCCATTTACTGCTGAATCTCATCCAGATTTTGCTCCTTGTACTCACATTCAGATGTTGAGTGAAAACGAGGTGACCTGTGACGATGGCAGTACTAACATGGCAGAGGACGTTTGGGGTAATGATCAATGCGATGAACATGCGGATATTTTTGAAAACCCGGATTGTCGAGAATTTTTCGATACGCAAGGGAACATGCACTATCGTGAATATTCACAAACCATTTCTCTTTCAGATGAATGTAGTCCTTACCGAAAAGATGAAGGAAATAAGATCGATTGCGGAAATTCGGGAGGATATTGGACAGATCAAGGTTTTTGTCGCTATTACGCCTTACCTGCGGAAAGTGTTTCTTGTCCTGCTGAACAAAATGGTTGTCGACAATATACAGGCGGAACAGGACGCAATGCCGCAACGATTCTTGACGAAACATTTGAGGGAGGAACATATGAGGATTTTGTGATGGCTCAAACAGGAGATACACCAGAGGTTTCTATTAGCAATGAGTCTGTTGCCACACAAGGACATTCGTTGCGTGTGAAGGTTGCCACAGCAGATACAGCAGGAATCGAGACCGTACAAGTCTATTTAGGACCATCCAAAACCAGTACCTATGATCAAGACACAGGAACCACCTGTATGGGAGTGGTTGGTGCAACCGGTTGTGAAGTTGCAAACGATGTAGATAGTGATGGATCTTTCGATGAAACGTGTGTTGTCTCAGATGGTGAGGAAAGTTGTGGAACGCTCACAACCAGTCTTGTTGCCGGTAAAACATTCGTCTTAGATTTTTGGGCTAAAGGCAATGGGAATATCTTTGTTACCTTGGAAGAAGAAGGAGGGGATGGTCAAACACGGGATTTTTCAAATCCAACAAAAATGATTTCTGCTTTAAGTGATCTGACTCCGGTTGCTCTGGATGGCGCTTGGACGCTTTATAGCCTAGGACCGCTGGATACAAGCGCCTTTGAAACATTTGATGAAAATGCGGTGTTGCGTTTTAGCAGCACAGCTTCCTCAACAGCCAGTGAATTTTATCTTGATAATATTACCCTCAAACAAGTTGAGGAAAATATCACTCTGATTAAAGATTCATGGGTGGTCCCTTCCACATGTGATCAAACGTCCAGCGGAGTTGATTCTCCTCAGTATTATTTAGGGTGTGAAGCCTATACAGATCAAAATGGGATAGATGCGGCTCTTTATCAATTTTCAGATATTTGTTCTGAAGAGGTGGTTGGATGTGAAGGGTTCTTTGATACCGCAAATTCTGACTCGACCTATCAGGAAATCTATAACGCTCGCTGCGTGTATTCTACAGATCTAGATCTTTTAGATGGAGAAACCGTGGTTTCCAATACTGCGTGTAAAGTAAATGACAAAGAATACTGTACGATCTCAACAGGTCGTGGATACTGTCTGTTTGATGTAGCAGAAGTTTTTGAACAGCCATTACCACTAAATAATCCTTCCGCCAATTTGTATTTTGGTATTGTCTATGGACCTGAAACTGTGGTTGTTGAAGGGGATACGCCTGTTTATCTTGTGGCGGATAGTCATTTTGCTTGCGCTTCTGGGGCTATGGGATGTGAAGAAGTTGGTTTGCCAACCTATAACCAAGATCACTCGGTGGTTGAGTCCTTTGAATCCGGTTATTACATCAACATCCCAAGCGATTACGGAAATATTCTGTGCGATCACGAAGCGCTGTTTTGTGAGGAATGGTCTTCTACAAAGGATGGAAATTTTTATTTCAAAGATCCTCAGAATAAGACCTGTGAGTATAAAACAACCGTCAGTATTGAAAATCGAAGTTATTCTGGCTGGTTTAGAACCGGAGTGTCTGAACCTTGTTATTGGGAAGACAAGGATGACTCTGGAGATTTCGATATTGATTTAGATGAATCCTATTTGATTGCAGGGGAACAGTTTGGCGTCTGGCGAAATGGAGATGAGGATGATGGAGATGATGATCTTTGGGATTCTTACGGTGGGTGGGTTGCCAGTTGTGAAAGTAAATATGATTTGTGCACGGAATTTATTGATGTTGTCGATACAGAAAGTGGAAACAAAATTTCGGGTCAATCTTACTATTTTACCAATGATGAACTTCTTGATGAAAGCAATCTAACAGATGGTCAGCGTTGTAACGGACAAGTCAGCCAGAAGTTTGGATGCGCTTTGTTTAACAATTCAACCATCTCAGAATTAAGTTATAACGCGGGAGCCAGTTACGTTTCCTCTATTCATGCCGATGTCTTGTATGGTCGAGATCAAAACGCGTTGGTTGATCCTATCAGCTGTGCTCTTGAAGATGGCGGAGTATTCACCATTTCTGAATCAAACGCAAAGATTATTACTGGCTCATCATCAGATACAGAAATTGATTTGTGTGCACGTCGTTGTTCCTATCAAGTCGCAAGTGGAGATTCTCTTGCCACAGGTTCTTCTGATGTGGGATCCACAAGCACATCCTATTATGAACGTTCTTGTTTAGTGAATTCAGATTGTCCTATTCTCACGACCACTCTAGGAGAGAGTGCAACCGGATCCTGCATGGACGTCACAAATGCCTATGCGCTTGAGGATGATTCAAATGAAATTTTGAAAGTGAATCGTGATCGTACTTGTTCCGCATGGCTTGCCTGTGAGAGTTCTCGTACCAGTTGGAATACAAGCACCAATAAATATGATTTGGTTTGTGATTCTGTGAATTTGTGTACGGAAGGTACCGTTCAGGGCGACCGCGCGTTATGTACGCAATGGGATGAAACAGATCCATCCATACTGTCGGCTTATGCCTATTCAGCTCGAGATGTAAATTGGACGGGTTTTGAGTACTCCGGAAACGCGATTCCGAATCAGTTGCCTATTGAAACCTATGATCAGTTTAATATTGCTCCACAAGCCGTATGTGTAGATTCTCTTGGAGACGTTGGACTTGATCAGACAAATGAAAATGGGTTGTCTATGAGTTGCAGAACGTTTGAAGATTGTCCTCTGGCTCCTGTAAGTTGTCATACCGATGCTGATTGTACTAATGCCAGTTATGGAGCGTGTGATGAAGATTCCAACACCTGTTATTATCGTTGTCAGAATTCAAACGAAACCGATTACCGTTTGGTTTACAATGCGGGACCATGTGATGCGAGAGAATCAGGATCTGGAAATGGCGGATTATGTTATGTAGGACATTGTTCTCAAACAGGCGCTGCTTGTGGAACTTCAGGAGATTGCGCAGATACGGAATCTTGCGTGGTTGGCTATTGTCAGGCAACGGCAGATACGAATTGTTTGAACGAAGATTGTTCCTGTAATCCAGATAAAAATGAAACGAATGGCACAAATATCGATTGTGTTGGTGCTACAGCCGGTACTTCTTCTGCAGTTGTAAGCACTCCTATTTGTGATCCTGTTCAATTTGTTTGCGTAAATGAGTTAACCTCGGATGAGACAACTCGTGATGCTTGTGTGACGACATCTCAATGCGGCACAAGTACAACGCGATCTAGTTACGATTGTATTTCTGCCGACACTTCTACCGCGGGTTCTTGTTTTAATGATCGTTGTTTATCAGATATCGTAGATGAAAATGGAGATCGCAAAGCCGATCGTCTCGTTGTTTCTGATGCGCGTGGGGAATCCTGTCGTGCTTATCCTGAAGTTGATTCGCCATTTCCAGCAAGTGTGGTGAGTTCCTGGTTGCGTTATGATGGAACAGATATTGAAGATGAAGGAACCTCGCCTGTTTCCGTTTCTTCTGGATTTGAAGATACTCCCAGCGTTCAGCATTCTCTTCCATATAATTATGTGAACGGATTTCAAGATTCTAACGTGTGTGGTATTGATGCAGATGGAAATGTCGTTGATTGTCTGTGTAGTTATGAGAAAGTGAAGTATGGAGGAGGATCTGGATATCGATATTACGAGATAGGGACAGGGATCGATTCAGAAGATATTCCAGATGGTATTTGTGCCGGAGGATCTGTGGCAGGTATTCCTTGTATCAGCGATGAGGATTGTACATTTAATAATCAGATCGGTTCCTGTTCCTATCTTTCACGTGTAGATACTCTTTACGGATGGGCAGGTTATTGTATTGAACGAGACACCTCCATTCAGACTCTTGGATCTTCTGCCCAGGAAGATCAAGCTTGTTTAAGCTGGTTGCCAGTGGATCAGCTCACAGGAGCGACAGATTTGTATGCAAAATATACGTCTGCCGGATTTGTGCCACAAAATACCTATTATTGCGCTGAAGTGGGTCTTACTTATGACATCGGCACGACAGAAATTGGTTGTGCAGAAATACAGGACAACAATTGTAATGACGATTCTTGGGCTGAGTTCAAAGACGAAGCGGATAATAGCGACAACAAGCAAGACGATTGTATCGCGGCCGTGTGGTGTCCAGACGGATATTTTGCCGTGATGACGGGTTGTGGAGCTCAAGGTTACGACCAGATGTGTATGGATACAGACAATGATTGTCCATTCTTTTGTGTGCCAAAATATTCCTATAAAACAGGTACTGATTCAGGCATAGGAGAAACTGGAGATCCATGTCTTGCCCCGGACCAGATACAGAATCTTATTGATACCAACACTTATAAAATTTATCTTCCTGATGTGGGGGATCATTGGTCTTCACCAAAACCTGATACCTACGTATATGTGATGGAATCATATATTTCCGGTTCTTTTGAGAAAGCAAGGAAATATTATGACGACTGTCAGGTAAGGGGTGTTTTAGATGGAAGTGCTGGAAATATTAATCAATATTACACACCAAGAACCAGTATCGGAGAGGTTACTGTCTCAGGAGGAAGTGGAACACGAGGATATAGAGATCTTGATTTTAACTATCAACCCTATGCAGCGTGTACTTCTCTTGTTCAGGTTTCAAACAAAACACTTGAAGAAGATAACGAAGGAACTCTTCCATTTGATACCTACAATGCTGCATGGACAGGTCGTCTCTGGAAGAATACTGAGAAGAATGGGTTTTTAGGAATAGAAGATCCTTTAGACGATGATTCTCATTTTGGATATGCGTATTCAACATTATTGTCTCCCTATGGAGCTGCTTTGGATTATTTTGAAAAAGCGTTAGATGTTGATCCCTATCCACATCCTCTGGTGATGTGTAAGTCTGATACTTCAGAACAAGTAATTCCTACCGTGGGATTGACGTGTCCTTCAGGATCTTCCGTTCCTAGCACGTCTCTTGCTGGAGAAGAAGCACGTGCCTATCAAAATGTTTCTGTCTATACAAATTCTGATGTTTTTTCAGAGTATTGTGCTAATTCAGAGTGTGACTGTGAAGGAGATAATAACCGTACCAACAATGACTTGTGCAATTACGACCATGATCTTAAAGCGACGATTTCTTGCGGAAATGGTGTATGTGAAAATGATGACAAGACAGTATGTTCTTTCCAAGATACAAATGAAAATGGATATGATGATGCCTGTGGAGATGCCAGCGCTTGTTCTGGAGTGTGTCTTGGAGGACCAGAAGACGGTCAAACATGCCAAACATCCATTGAATGTCAGCCAAATTATTGCACAGGTTCTTCTTCCTATGATGGGGACAATCCCGACCTTGTTGCATGGTGCGTTGCATCAGGTGGAGCACCAATTTACACTCTTTCTTCCGGTGAACCTTCAGAGTCTATTGCGCGTTTGTCTGAGATTTTTGGTCGTATGTATCGACTCATTACTTATACAGACGGATATGAGGGGATCTCAGATGTTCAATCAACCAATTTAAATTTTGATCAGACATTCGGATCCTTTGAGATTCTTGAACTAGATGAGCTTTCAACCCCAGGATTAGATGGTTGGCAATGGGATGGCAGATCTATCCGAGAGGATGCACAAGACTATGTTCCTGTGATTATTTCTGTTGGAGATTGCGAAGGCGCAGAGTGTTATGAAGAAACAAAAGGAAAGTTTACGGTTAATGAAGTCGATGCAGGAGTGATTGAAGCAGAAGGATCAAAGCGTGCAACCGTCAATTTCTTTGCTTATGCGGATTCAGAACAAATGCCTATTCGCAGAGTCGTTGTCGACTGGGGAGATGACTTTACCGGCATCAATGGAACGCTTCCATGGCCCACAGGCAGTTACAGCGGATCCATTGCCAAAGATAACTTCTATAAGAATCATCGAGGATTAGATTTGATCTCCGATACCGAAGGATGTACAGAAGGCGCAACAGAATTTGGTGAAACGCCAGAAGCTTGCAGTTCTAGCTACCTCTCCTTCACTCATGACTACACCTGTACGACAGGTCGTTTGCAGGACCTGACTTCAGCATCAGAGCGAGCCTGTGAATTTAATGCAGATGGCCGTCTCTTAAACTCTCCTTGCTATGACGGAAACTACTGCGTCTTCCAACCCCGCGTCCATGTGATGGACAACTGGGGATGGTGCACAGGATTGTGCACGTCAGGCGCCGATGAAACAGAGGGTTGTTTTACGGGAGAATTACCAAACGGTTCAACCCAAGACGAATGCGACATCGAATCCTGTCCTTCTGAGGGAGAGTCCAGTAGTTGTGAAGATTATTCTGCAGGAACGACCAATCCTTGGAAAAATTTTGACGGGTCTATTTATATCCTTGCTGAATAAATAACTTTTAACGGAAAATAAAATGAGAGTAAGATCTCTCATTTTATTTTTAATTTGGAAATTAAAACCGACTTCTAAGAAGTCGGGCGTATTGTGACTAGTCGTTTAAGGTTAAGGTCACTTCGTCATTGTGACCGTTGCCATCTGTGTAGTGATACCAGATTTCTGTGAGATCATCGGATATTGTACCTTCCAGTATACGATCCCCATCGTCATCATAGAAGGTGTTTCCGGTGATCACCGCTTCGTGTAATGCTCCACCAAAGTCGATCCATGTCTGATCAAAGCCATTGAGATCTGCTATATAAGTTACTATCTCGTAGGAACCATATTTGTCATTTGGCGCAAGACCGCACTGGCCTTCCTTCAGCCACTCATTCATCAACTCGACGGTCTGTCCGTCGTTGGTCTGACCGATGGTGGCGAATTGATTCACGCAGAGAAAGGTATCGCCGGTAATGGCGATCTGCAGTGTTCCTTCGTCCTTCAGATCCACGACGCACTCGTGGACTCCTTCGCAGTCTGGGTCGTTGGGGCGACCATCGTAGGGGAACGCGTAGAAGGTTCCGGCCCACGAATAGGGGGCCACGATTTTCAGTTGTGCGAAGAACGAATCTAACGGGGTGGGAGTAACAACGACAGCGTCGTCGTCTCCAATGTTCTTAAGGGTACAAAGTTTGTCGCATCCTCCCAGTATAAGGAGGAGACAGAGACCAAAAAGGATAACGATGGAACGGTTCATGACTCTCTCCTCTCAAACGAGTTGAATGAACGTAAAGCTCTCCTGTATTTCTATTTGACCTTATTTTAGTGATTTTGTCAATGATAATGTCGAGACCGTTGAAAAACCCACCTCCCCCAAAGGCTGGGTTTTGTGTTTGAAAAGTGGTAAAATGTAGCTAACTTCAGTTAAAAAGTGAGGTTTACTCGTC
>LBWG01000021.1 GCA_000993535.1 Candidatus Uhrbacteria bacterium GW2011_GWF2_39_13
GGCGGCGGGTTCCGGGCGGGTATACATCTCTTCAAGCATACCGCTGTCGTTGACAAATTCGACCAGCTCGAAGATTTCGCCGTCAACCATTAATTCCATGTTCAGGGAGATTTGAGCAAAAACAGTGCTTGCCGAAGGCCGTACCCGGCAGCGGATAATCTGCCTGATTTTGCTCATAATCAGCATTTTCACGTAGCCCGGGCGGCCACCCTTTTTTTCATCGTAATTCTCCATCCCTTTTAAAACGAAAACCATTAACTCCTGTTCAATGTCCGGTACATCTTCCTTTCTGATTCCGGCTTTGCCGACGCTTCTCTCTGCGGCCTTTTTAACCATCTTTATTATTTTCGAATCGATTCCTTCATAACGGTTTCTGTAGTTCATGTTGTTTTCCTTTAGTTGATTTGAGATTCATATTTTTTCAGAATGTCGGAGATATCTTCACGCACGGACTTTAGGTGTTTGGAATGAAAATCTCTTCTGGTTTCGTTGAGAGCCGTCATGGCTTTTCGCAGAGCGCAGTGAAGACGCCTCATGCGCTCGGTGATGGAGCGTTCCAGATTCAGTTTCAAGACTGAATTTAGATATTCACGGGCTTCCGCAATTTTACCTGACGGGCATATCCCACGAGTATCGTTGATGCTCTTTGCTATCCTGCGGACATCTTCCTCAAGTTTCTTGAGGAGCCATTTTTTATCTTTCGGGGTATTCATATTTTTCCTTTTTTTGATTTCTGTTTTACGGGCAAAAAAAACGTACCGGCGAAAGGGCGTATAAAACTCCCTTCCTGACCGGTACGTTCAGTTCGGCTGGCCAAGCTCCTTTTTCAGATGCCCGGCCACGCCGTCATACCAACTTATCGCATCGCTCCTCCATCCGGAGGCCATACGATCCGTTACTTTGACTGTTCTGTGATTATGACATGTTTCTTCTCCGTTGTTGTAGGTTATTTACCGACTTGGTTCTTGCTGTCGATGGTCTCTTCCAATATCCCCTTTATCTCTTTGAGGACTTTGGAACGGGACGCCATCTTCGAATTTTGGAGGCAGTTCAATCCTTCTCCTATTGCGGCTTCCAATTGGACAACGCGCTCCGTCTCCGACTTGCATTGCTTTGATTTTTGCAGCGCTCCAATAAGAGCCTTCATGGAGGGTTTCAAAAGTTTGGAACGCTTCAGCATTCGCGACTTCTTGAATATCTTTATCACCTTCTTGGTTCCTTTCTCAAGGATTGCCAGACGCGGGTCCGATGGTTTTTTCAGAGGAGATTTAGCCTCCGGCTTTTCAGCTTTTTTCTTCGGAGCTTCTTGCTCAGTCTCAGGTTTTTCTTTTATGCCGAAAGCCTCAAGGATGTCACTGCGCAGTTGCAGCAACAGTTTATGCTTCAATACCGCCTCGGCTATGTAGCGTTCCATCACACTTATGGTTTCTTCAAGTTCCTTGAACATGGGATGCTCCAGGAGATTCTTCACGGCATTCTGATGTTCATAATTTTTCATAATTCCATTTCCAAGTTTTATTACAAAAATCGGGTTCATCTTTAAATTCCTTTTTAGTGTTTCATTAATGACCCAAAATTCCGTCCGAGAATTTATTCAGCACTCCGGACACATATTCATGCGCGTCTGCCAACTTATCCGAACTGGATATTTTCATGGCTGCCTTGATGGCGTCAAGCGTTTCTCCGAGCTTGGAGAGAAGGCATTCCACCTGGACGGATACCGGCACTGACCCGGGCTGCTTCCGCAATTTTCCAAGTTCCTGCCTTACCCTCTTCATCCATGTCGACGCATGTATGTGCCTGATCTCGCTCAAAATATCGATTACGTTTTTAGTTTCACCCTTAAGTTCGGTCAGCCGCTCTGCGGCATTTTCATTTCCTTTCATTTTTTCCGCCCTATGTTGAAAATTATTTTTCCTGCGAAGCCGGCGTGAATGAACAAAAAAAAAGACGCGCCGGTAAAAGGTGATTTACACCATTCTACCGGCGCGTCTTTTTAAACAATCAAAGCTTTAAAGCCTCATTGCTCTTCCCACGCCAACTTACCGTGTGCCGAAAAAGACAGCACGATCCGTTATCTAAATTATTCCATTACTTTTACATACTCCACCTCATAATTTGTTTTTTTTAAAACTGGCGGTTCAGTACAGACTCGTTTCTTTCATAGTTTTCAGATTTTTCTAACATGTCGTTGCAAGGTAAATTCATATTCGTTTTTAATCGATTTTCGTCCTTATAAGACGTGCAGACCGCCCTGTCTTTACTCAAAAAGAACGATGTCCGCTATTTTTTTTAATGATAAAAAATATAACCTTAGAAATATCAGAGATATAATTTGAGATATTCACAATTCAAGACTTTTTCTCTTAAATCATTTAATGTATAGAAATAGTGATTGCTGGCTTCAAAGCCTATCCTCGAATCTCTCATAACAATATCGTGCATGATTTTTGCTAACTTAATTTCCTCATTCAGGATTTGCAATAATCCTTCTTTTAAACCTTTATCTCTTAATCTGATAAAGCGTATTTGCAAATATGTGCTTCTCAGATGGCAATAGGCAGCAATTGCAACATTTTTAAGATCAGTAAAATCATCAAGGGACTTCGCCGGCATTCTCTTTCTGGCATCTTCAAGTATTTTCAAACCTTCGTGCCAGTGTTCTGTCAAATTTTGGAACTGTTTTTCAAAAATCAGCTCAGGATATATTGCACGCCATGTTTCCAAATCATCATAGGGAAAACCAATCATGGATGCTTTGTATCCTGTTTTTTTAGGGTAAAGTAAATTTTGGGAACCATACGCCATCGGAGCGAAATATAATACTTTTACATGAAATGGGAATTCTCTGAAAGCATTGCTGAATTTTTTCCATGCGTTACAAACTAATGGCGCAGCCTTTTCTCCGAATTTTTTCAAAGCTATTTCTTCTGGAGTACCTGTCAGAAGTTCCAAATTTCCTCCGGGATAACCGCCCAAAGTCCAACTCAACATTATACCGTCGATACTATTTTTCTGAAGCTTGTCCAGATGTTCTTTCACTAAATACGACACTGGCATATATGGAACTGCCGGACATTCCCATGAGTTATTCAGTTGTACTTTGGCGACAGTCCTAAGACCAAGTTTTTTTGCATGGGCCCATAGTTTTGCTATTCTCTTGCTGGGGCCGACCTGAGAAATGGAATAATCCCCAATTTCCCCTTTTATTCCACCGATATTTATAACTTTACCCTTTTCGCTGACACACATCAAATATGTTTTCTTAGGCAGAAGTTCAAGTACATCATGTTCCCAGTCGCTACTCCATCCCCAGTTCCATACTATTACTTTGGCGCGTGGTGATGCTCTATGGATACCTCGTTCTACTGCTTTGACTATTTCTGCTATTATTTCCGGAAGCGAACGTTTCTTGCAGTAGTCACAGTGATCGCCTTTCCAGCGAGAATGACAATGAGTGGCATTTTCTGACATTGAAATCAAAAAAGCACCAGCAATGTCCGGTATCTTTTTGAATACATGATGAGATGCATTTTCAAGCCATTTTAACGGAGATTTGCTTCTGGTTGTACAGTTTGTAAAAATTCCTTTATCTTCAGTCTCAATGCCTTTCCATTCAGGGTGTTTTAAATAAAACTTATCAGACATACCTCGAGGTTCATTCAAATAAAGATAAACGTCTATTCCATATTTTTTAGCTTTTTCCACCAGCTTTTTAAGATTTTTAATTCTTGTCTCATATCCCTCTGAAAATTCTTTTGCACCATCTATGGGATATAATAGATAAAGTATCACTTGGAACCAAATACCTTTTATCCCCATACTTGAATATTGCTTGAGTAGATTTTCAGGGAATGGATCAAGTTCTGGATGAAGCAGAAAATCACCATAAGAAGCCGAATAGGAATAAATAAAATTAAAATTACCTTTTAAAAGTAATGAATCTTTCGTTTTTCCGAATTTTCGTGCAAAAGCAAAAGGCTTCTCACGTTTTTTTAAATAAATATCGGGAAAATTTTCTAAGAATGTTCTTTTCAGAATAAGAGTTTTTTCTTTTTCATCATCAGTTAATGGCCTATAATAAACAGGGGTAGTATTGGGTTTCAGATGTCCTAGTTTATGCCATAGGAAATCCTCCTCTTTTAAGATGTGCGCCATATACTCAGGCGTCCAATCCAGGACTTGAAGAAGTTGTTCGTATGGTAAAAGATGCCAATTACTCCGGATGATAGTGATATAACTTTTTTCAATCCAGATACTGTCGACTTTGGGAGGAACAGGCAATCCCATTCCTTCTGCCAATTCCAATATTTCAGCTTTTTCTGTTTTAAGTACCAAGGCAAGTTTTTCTACAGGAATAATTTCCCAGTTCCTCCATATTACCGCCTGTTGCAATGTTGGAAAGTGCGAAAATACCAGAGGCGGAGGATTTATTCCACAGGGTAAATCTTTAATGTTCACACTTAAACTCCCCCTTATATTTTTCGACGTTTTATTCTCTACTATTTTTTTTAGCAACTTAATTAATAAATAAATTCAAAATCTATATTCTCTTCAGCTTTCCTTGTTACTTTTCAAGAAATATTTTTAGAAATTACAAAAATTCGTGTTTGCGCTTAAAAATTTTTACGTTACAGAATTTTTGAATGGCTGTTTCATAGTCATTATTTACCCTTTCATGCATTCGTTTATCAACATATTCCTGTTCTATTATATAATTGCCTTTATAGCCGTTATTCTCAAGGATATCAAAAATTCTCAGGAAATCTACATTGCCTTTTGTCAACGGAGACATGCCATTTTTATCAGCATCCTTCAGATGTACTTGAACAATATCGCCTTTCAACTCTTCGAGAACATCTACAGGATTAAGCCCTCCCCGAAACAAATTTGCCGGATCAAAATTGATTTTTAAATTATTACATCCAACAGTATCTTGAAGTTTTTTAAAAGCAGCAATTCCAAACACCAAGTCGCGTCTCCCCATTTCTATTGCTATTCTGACGTTTTTAGTTTCAGCAAACCTGCATAATTCTCTTATTGATTTGGTTAAAATAAACCATGCCTTCTCATCATTACGTTCTGAAAAATTTCTTCCTGTCTCGGTACATATTATATCTGTTTTCAATTCTGCACATTGATTTACTATTCGCTTGAATTCTTCTTTTCGCTGATGATTTTTGTTCTCGTCTGTCCAATCCATGTATCCGGAAAGGGAGGATATTTTCAATCTGCCACTACAGAATTTCTTTTTCAGAAAATCAAAAGGGATACCATATTTTTGTTCATGTGCTAAAATTGCTGATATTGTCCATGCCTGAACAAGTCCACCACGTTTTTTTACAAAATCGATACTGTCACTTGGGTTAGTAAAGCCAAGGCTGGGGAGGAAAAAACCAATTCTTTCTTTGAGTACCATTATTTTCTCCATAAAAATTTAAAGAAGTTTCATTTTATATCTAAAGTTTTCCTGTTTTTCCAATTACTTTTTCTTAAGGCGTGCTTTGCCCGCCTTAATTCTGAAACTTATGCAATGTGCGAGTTTCAATTTAAGCTTTTTTCAAACTGCAGGATAATGTTTCCGAGCATATAGTTGATATAGCAGTCAACTGTATGAGCAAGGATTTCCGTCCTGACCGCTCCTTCAAGAGGTCAGGAAAAACTCCGCATTTTCTGTCGAGCTTCTCACCAGGCTCCGCATCAACGCAAGGCTCTTCGAGCTTCCTCTGATTGTTTCCGGCAAACGCAGATGCCACCCCAAATTTGGCAAACGCCTCGCTCCCGTAAAAGAGCTTTCCACCGAGCTGAGAGCTTTTTCCAGAACAGCCAAAATCCATATCTACGGCAAGAAGCGCACGGTGGAATTTTCCGAACTCCTCTGCATGTCCCAAACCCTCGGATGCCAGGTCAAGGTTGTATTCGTCTATTAGGGCTTCACATTTCCTCTCATCAGCACTGACTTGGCACTTACCGCTGAACAGATGATTGTGTTTTACGCCGCAAGATGGAAAATCAAAAGCGGTTTCAAGGAAATCAAACAGGACTTGGAGGCTATTGACTCCCAGCGCCGCAATCAATTGTCTGTTGAAAATCATTTTAACCTTTGTTGTTTCGCCACGTTCCTCACGTGGATTTACGCCTTCAATCTCGAACACGCCCCCGAAAGGAGGCATCCATCCAGGCACTCCGGGGCTTTTTCCTTTGCCGATGTCCGGCGGAAAATCTCCGCCGAACTTCCCGACTGTTCCATTTTACCGGGGAGATGCCCTGAACAACTCATCCCCGCTATTAAATCCATTTGCGCCTCCATTTTCCAATGGGCCGCTTGATATTTTTTCCCGAAAATCAGGAAAACTTCAGGTTTTATACATCTTCTATCCTCAATGTGATGTACCTCCTACACCGGATGTCAGGAAAAGTCTTTCGATGCTTCCATTCTTTAAAACCAGTTCCTTGTCTATGACGCCGCGAAGACAGTCATTTTCTTTAAAAAGAACATTGCAATCCGCTTCAAGCGATTCTAATTGCTCTTCCGTAAGACCTTCACAGACAAGTGAGTTTATGCTATTATTGTCAATGTGCAGAGTTGGCGCAGCAGTACTATCGCCCCTTATATAATTATCAACAATGAAATTCTTTACCTTGGAATTGATAATTATCAGCGGACGACTGTTTCTATTATCATCCAATTTATTTACCTTCATGTCGCAAATGACAATATTTTCCAACAGTCCTGTTCCTTTAGCAAAACGCCAACTGTTAGCATTGACGGCATAGTGTTCGACAGATCCTGAAAGATTCCGGAGAAGAATATTCCGGATCGGGCTTCCGCAACTCAACAGTCTAACAAAAGTATATGCACTGACTGCTTTGATGCTTTCAACAATAATATTTTCGATCGGACCGCATTTCATCCCCCTGTTGAAATGCCGTGTAACGTCATCATCGGCATTTATGGCTATCATATCGTCGTTTGGCGTATGCGGGGTTATGCCCTGAATATTTCTTATAACCCCGTTACGGCAGAATCCTCCTATATGCACGCCATCCTGATTCGGGTGGATTGAAGATGTACTGAATTTTATATTTTCAAAATGAAAATTCTCTGTTTCGCCTATCCTGAGATAAAATGAATCAGGATTTACGATTGCCGTATTGCAAACACGCAATCCCTTCACTTTTATGAAACTAAAACACACACCAGGGTAAGCCAGTGGGTTATATTCCTCTCCCCGGGGATTATTCTGGCAGTTCAGATCCCAAGTACCGCCTTCAATGCGTATATCGGCATTGCCGTTTTTATAGTCCGAATTGCGCAACAAGCAGATTTCATTGTTTATACCCGCGCCATCGGCCAGCCTGACACGCGCTTCAGGATCCGCAATGATCGCCGTGCCTGAAGAAAGCGACAAAGGAAGAGAGACAGAATATACACCTTTGGGTATATAAATTTTCGCTCGATTCGCTTCGAGTGCTTTCTTAAATGCGGCAGTATCATCACTAATGCCATTGCCGTTAGCCCCAAACACCTTTACATCCGTATAACCTTCCAGAAATTTATTTTTAAACATTATTTCAAATCCTTATATATTTCAACAATTCTTTGAACAGATATTGATCTCCCAGCTACTTTATTCAAAACTCCCTTTTAAATTAAAACAAAATGACGTTTCGTTATTAACCTGAAAATTTTTCTGCTATGTCCCCAACAAACAGACAAAACCATTCGAAGATAGTGTTGTTTGTAGCGTAGGTTATTCAATTCTATTTTGTATTAATAGATATTTCTTTTTTTTGCCGGGCTGATTCATAGACCGCATCAAGTACATGCATGATTTTAAGCGCATCATCAATAGGAGCGGGATTATCTATTTCACCATTCAAAAACTGAATAAATTTTCTTGCCTGATTTCTGTGAGAGGGCTCCAATTTAAAAGGAAGTTCTTCGGAAACCATATTGTCTTTATCTTCATGAGTGTAAATAACCGGATTCAAAGTTACACTACCCTTTGATCCGAATATGGCTCCGCCGCTGGAAGCCTTATCTATATTCATAGCCCAAGCTACTTCAAGATGAAATGCAACATTATTTTTAAATCTTATAAAGATTGATGCCATTTCCTCAACGTCAAAGATATTTTTCTCCAATCCTGAATAAGTTGGTGGCCAGGCGCTGCCTTTAAAGCCTATCATTTCTCCAGAAGCTAATCTTTTACCTATCCCACCATACGTATATGCGGAAACCGTTTTAAACGCCGGTTTCCCGAGTAAAAACCAAACATAATCTATCAGATGTACGCCTAAGTCTAAAATGACTCCGCCGCCAGCGCGTTTTTTATCAGTAAACCATGTCCCATACCCGGGAATTCCTCGTTGTCTTATGTATGAACCATGACAGTAGTAAATTTCTCCGAGCTTATCTTCCCTGATAATTTCCTGAATTTTTTCTGTCTGATTTCTAAAACGGAAACACTGACCAACCATAAACTTTTTAGATGTTTCATCAATGACTTTTTGAATTTCAAAAGCTTCATTTTTATTTCTTGATACTGGCTTTTCACATAGGACTGCAACTCCACTTTCCAACGCAAAGATGGAAATATCCTTATGGGTATCATTTGATGTTCCCACCACTACTGCATCAAGCGCTTCTTTTTTTAACATGGATTTGTAATCCGTGTAAAAGTTATTAAATCCATACTCCTTTCGGAATCTTTCAAATTTCGAAGGGTCAATATCGCAAAGTGCCGCTATTTCACAATTCTCAATTTCATTGAATGCTTTCATGTGCGCAGAATAGCCAATTCCACCCAAGCCGATGATGCCTATTTTCAACTTATTATTCATTTGAAGTCTCCTATTTTTAAAAAATCAGATAATGAAAAACTTTTCACTAAATCGTCTTGTATAAGTTTCTTTCCGATATTTGCAGTACAAAAACCTTCAGCGTATCGAATAGATTTCCCTCCTTCTCCGAACTCGCAAATAAGTAAATCGCGAAAATTATTTGCTGTCTTAATATGCCTTGCTCCCCTTTGAGAGCTCAAATATTTTAATTTTTCTACTTCTGTTTTGGGAACTTCATCCAATTTTTTACGTGTCCAAGGAAGCCATTCATACATTTGGGATTCATGCTGATGCCAAACCTTGACCTTTTTATTCCACACTCTGTCGATTGGCAAAACAGCGTTTATCATATTACTCATGGGAGAATCCACCGAAAAAAAGTAAAAGGGATTTTCCGTCAATGGCCGTATTTCAGGAACTATGGCAGGAACAATCAAAAGATAACTTGTATCGATTACCAATTGGGAAGTATATCGATGGTCAGGATGGTAGTCACATGGCGGATGAGTTATTATAAGATCAGGTTTGAATTTTCTCATCTCCGTTATGAGCATATTCCTGTTTTCAAGAGTTGGAAATAATTCGCAGTCATTAACAGACATAATCAGATATTCAACATCCATTATTTTTGCGGCAGCCATTGCTTCTTCATGTCTCCTTTTTGCAAGCTCTGTCCTCCTCATCTCGTGATGCCCTGCATTTCCATTGGTCATTGAGACCATACAGACAGAATGGCCATGTTCACGACAAAGCATTGCGCCTCCTCCAAACATTGCGTCCGGATCATCAGGATGTGCTCCTATCACCATGATATTCATTTTTATTTCACTTCATTCTTGATTAATAATTTACATTTCATTCCATAGCCTGCGTGTGTTATCCATACTTATTTTTGATGCCAAAAGACAATCCTCCATGCCTGCAAATTCAATTGAGATGTAACCATCATAACCATTTGTTTTAAGGGTCTTGAATATGCCGCGTATATCCATGTCGCCATGCCCAACGATAGCTCCCCGTTTAAAGTTCCCTCCTGCTGTTGTAAGAAAGCCCTCTCCTGGATTTTTATTTTTATTTCGGATATAAAAATCTTTGACATGTACCAGTGAAGCCAATGCCATCATTTTCTTTGTTGACGCAAGAGGGTCTTCATCAATGGCAATAAAATTTCCAATGTCCAATGTAATTCTATAATTTTCCATGCCAACAAGTTTAACTAAACGCAACACCCGCTCACTATGCTGTATATGGTATCCATGATTCTCAACACTTGTTATTATCCCATATTGAGCCGCATGCTCTGCTATTTCCCGGCAAGCATCGGCAAGCACAGGCAAATCTTTTTCAAATTGTTCCTGGGATGCTTCCTCCGGGGGGCGATAGGCAACATCATGGCGCATAAGTTTAACACCCAATTCACTGGCAATATCAACCTCTTTTTTAAGACGTTCTATTTCTGTGCGATATGCTTCTTGAGAACTTTGAAGAAAATTTGCGCCTATAGTGTAACTTGAAATATCCAAGCCGACCTCTTTCACCTTATTTACAATGTCTTCAATGAGTTGCTTATTGCCAGTAATGGTATATCCCGAAGGCACAATTTCTACATGCTCCCCTCCATTTTTCGCAATCCATCCAATTGCATCTAATACATTCATCTGTCCATTACTAATTACTTTTACTAAACTATGCGTACTAAGGCCTACTTTCATTTTGTTCTCCTTTTTTTAAGTGGAATGATTATCTCGTCACAAATTTCCGTTCCGTTCAAGGAACACCGGAGTCCTTCCGTAATCTTCCGACGCTCTGTACCGGAAGATAGAATTAGCGGTAGAGAAATTTTGACTTGTTTTCGTTTTTTATAAAGTTCTCTTAATATTTCTTAATTCTCATAAACCTCAATTTCGCTTATTACGCTACGTCCCTGTGAAAATTTTGTCAATACTATACGAACTGCAGTAGCTTCATCAGGAGGGAATGTAACGTTGACAGGGTTCTGCTTGTTATTCGTTATTTCAGCAACCTGACGCAATTCACCCTGAGGCGTCCTTAACATGATTTTGCAGTCGGCAACTCCTGTAAGCGTATAAAATTGGACACGCCCTATCTTTGTAGGTTTTGGCAAAGAGACTTCCACCCATGGTTCTTTGTCGTTAATGCGGGGAGTAAAATAGTTCCCAATATGAATATCCGGAAGTCCATCAAGAAGGCCTAACGCCAGCCATTCTTTGTTACCAGCTGAATAAACAATTTGTGTAGATGATACAGTGATAATATCGGGTTTTGACTTCCACAATTTTTCCATTTCAGGTATCTCTAATTCTCCGATTCCAACTAAGTTACCGTTTTTTTTGCGTTCGGCTCGCTTCTGTTTTATTTGGGTATGAGTGGCCGACAGATCAACTATTTTAGCTATTCCGATATCAGTAGTATAGAGATGCGTCTCCACAGGAGCGAACATATCAGTAAATCCTCCTTCTGTGATCTCAACCACGCGATTTTCTCCAACAACGAACATCCGCGTTGGTGGATGCTCAATATTCATTTGGAAAGAAGCTTTGCGTTTTTCGTAACTTGTATTGGCTGCCATAAGGAAAAATGTATTACCATCCCGCCGTAAAGAAGCAACAAAATGTTCATCTTCTGGTTCAGTTATTAATTTCAGTTGTCCGGTAAGAGCGGGAGCAATGATTGCAGGTTTCATAATTTCTATCTCAGCGCCAAGGTACGTCGGTCCATAACGCATTGCACTGTAACTGATGGCATCATTATAACGTCCTCCGGATAACCATTGATAAAGTAATATCCCTTTACCGCCGGCAATGAATGCCTGCCATATCTGATTGCGTAACTCATCTAGGGTGGGAGCACGTGGGGACGGATCTCTGTATGACCATGAGTATGCTTGCGGCACAAGCCAAGTCGGACGAAATGAAAGCCCTGTTTTTACAAATCCGGTAGTTTCCCAAAGTGGTTTATTGTTAGCGCCATTCATACTATAGGCAGGATAGCAATCAGGCATCAAGATATCACAGACTTCATAGTATTTCTTTATCCCACGAATACTGTAATTTAACATTATGCATGGATGATAAGGATCTATTTCTCTGATAAGTCGGTATGCATCTCTATACCACAACTGGCTCTCTGCGCGTGCTTCCGGCTCATCAGCCATATACCAACCCAGAATTGCAGGATGGTCTTTAACCGCCTCGACAAAAGCGCGGATACATGCCGCATGTTCCTTTGTAAATGGTCCACGCCTTCCTTTGCCACGAATATCAAACAACGGGTCACTCCAGTTCAGCTTGTACTCTTCTCTCACTTGGTATGGAACTATAATAGCCTTCAATCCTGCTCTATGTGCCATGTCTAGAAAATCTCTGCCTTTAGATGGAGATATCATCAGTACAGGAGAATAATTATGAACTGTGTTGACAAAAGGCATTGCCTGCGGCAACATTGAGTACCAACCGAATGGAACAAATGGCTTACCGTTTACATAAGTCGTGCCCTCTGTGTCCAGCCATACCTCTCCTTCCTGATACGGTAATTTTTGCAACGGTACCTTTACCGGAGTTAAATCTTTTAACGATACCTGCAGGATATAGTCACCTGCCGGTAAGTCGGCGACAGAAAACGATATTTCCTGTTTTAAATCAGATTTGCTTATAAGTCGTTCATAAACAAGACTGTCATTATTGTGCAAATTGACACTAAGCGGGAGTCCCGCATAGGCAGGGTCAACGATAATTTCACATACGGCCTCTTTTAGATTCTGACTGGCGTAGATGTTATTACGGTATGTGGGAACAATCCATTTTGCTCTGATAGGCTGGAACTCAAGATTAACAGGTATATTTAGGAAACTATGTAGTATATGTTCCGGTTGGGTATAGAGCGCCAGACTTAAGCTCAAACGATATTCGCCCTCAACCTCCAGAGGAAGTTGCAAAAGGATATTTTTCTCCTGTCTGTTTTCGAGCGCAACCTTTTTTTCTTTGGTAATTCGCATACCATTTTTTGCAAGAAGCTCAGATTTTAAAAGTATGATGCGGAACTCGCCCGTATGGTTAGATAAAGTTGTTTTTACTTCGCATGTTAGTACATTATCTTTCTTCTTCACCTCAGTCAATGGAGTTACAAGTTGCCAACGAAAAGGCGCAATGTTTAGTTTTTCCAGTACCACCTGTCTGAAATAATTAGGCTGTCGAAAACCGCCTTGAGGGATTGGCGACCATGTGGAAAACTGGCGCTGAGAATATCTGCGATTGCGGCAAACGTTAATTCCCCAAGTCCCAGAGGTATCTTTCTGGTCCCCTAAACCTATATCGGCAAACGGGATGCTGAATTCCACGCACCAGCGGTCTTTTTCAACACGTGATGCAGAGCGAACGTCCGCATTCCACTCCGGGCGCAGACCATATCCACTCAAATTGTCATCTTCAGACAGTGCATCCCACACAGCACCCTTCCAGTTCACAATAAACTGATAGAACTTGTCAGTCCCCCCACCTGGATTAACAAAAAACTCCACATTATCATCCCTAATCAGAAAATCTGCATCCCTGGTACTGTCGGAATTGAGCGCCAGCTGTGATATCTCTGGTTCAAGCGCCTCAACAAGTATATATAGACGGCGGTTGTCATGACATATTTTGAAGCGGGTCTGCGGGTCTGCTGCAGTTTCCGGACTACCGTTAACAACAAATCCTGTGTGCCAATCTATATCTTGCCATACAGGATCATCGGCCTGAGCATTGATGGTGGGGCCTTTGATAACGTACGGAATGCGTATAGCTACCGATTCGGCAAACACAGATCCAATCAGCAACAATGACAAAAAAAATACTGATAACAATATTTTTCCTGCGTTTTTTACCTCTTGAGTGCACATCTTTCTAATCTCCTTTTTTAACAAACTATATATTTAAAGAATAAGCTTTTCATTCTACAACACTTACAAGAAAATTGGTCGTCCTGTAAAAATCTTTTCCGTTTATAAACGTTACTATCTTCACATTCAGACGGTAGTCTCCTACAGGCCAGTTTTTTGTGCTTATGGTATGGGTTACGGTAAGGTCCTGTCCTGTCCTGCGTTTAAACCCTTTGTTCGGTACTATAATATAACTCCTCCATTTCAGATTATCGGGCTGCGATTTAGGTTTATATAATACCCAACCCATATCCTTGAAGTTTGCTGATACAGCGTTCGGACTAGCCGCTGCATAAGTATAAAACGAATATCCGGCTGCTTCTTCTTCTGGGGCAGTGTTGAATTTTGCAGTAACCACAAAATCTTCACCGGATTTTACAATGTCCGGCGCAGCATTAACCGATATAAAAGTAAAAGTTGCAGCCTGTTCTTGTTCTGCCAATAAGGCTCTGGTTGCAAAAAAAGCCATTAGACAAAATGCCACAGTTTTCAAAAATGCCTTTTTAGATAGTAAAGATTTAAGATTTTGAGATTGAGTCTCTGTGAAGATTTTTCGTTTTTTTCTGACCGCATAATTTTTCCCAATTTTACACATTAAGCGTCCTTTCCATGTTAGATTTTTTTGTTAAAAAAGTATTGACAAAAATTCTATTTGCCTTATCATAGTTTTTATGTTTTTGCTGTTCCTAATCATTTTCATCTAACTTTTCTGCTTAAGTTTAGGTAAATGCAAAATCTTCATTTTACTACTTTTTCTTAACAGCAATAAACGTGCATTATTCTACACAGCTTCTTATTCCACTCCAGAAGGGATTGTCACCACGAACTATATTCCTGACACTACTGTCAAAGAAAAGCACATTGGTGTGTTTGTTGTGATAAAACTTAACGACATAATTCAGCCCTGTATACTTGCTGTATGCAGTGAACTGTGAAATAGGACCGCCATCGTAAGGGTTAATGCTTGTTTCAACCAGCATAAAGGTGTTGGGATTTTTCATTGCTATATAGGAAACTTTTTTAAAAGCATATGCATAATCACCTGTAAAGGGATCTTTGTTAAACATCAGGTTATCTCCGAAAGTCTCGTTATATCCGTAGGTGTGGTAGTGTGTCATATTTCCGGTACTGATGTTTGTTATAGAAACAGGGTTCCTGTCCGAGGGACACTGGTAAAACCTTCCCATCTGATAGTAATTACCAACAATTTTCCCTTGCAGATATGGCATTAACACGTAAACCCAAGAAGTTTGGTATTTCCTGCTGGCTGTAGCCTGATAAGCAGGAAGCATCCACCCATCATAGTCAATATCATACATATGTATGGCTAATCCAATCTGTTTAAGTTTGTTCTTGCATACCGCATCTCTTCCCATTTCTCTTGCCTTGCTCAGCGCCGGCATAAGCAAGGCCATTAGTATTATCATTATCGCTATCACAATTAGGAGCTCAACTAAAGTGAAACTCCATTCGACTTTCTGACGAATTAGGGCAAACAGACATCGTAACAGTTCAGTTGATTCAAGTAAATTCCTTGGGAAAAATTTGCTTTCTTTCTCCAAATCGTTTGGTTTTGAATCGACACTTTCTGTTTTCATTGCGACTTTCGCCTCCTTCTTATTATAAAAGCCGTAGACATACCCAGAAGGAACTTTTTTGTCTGGGTAACTTTTAATCGTCATTTTATCCATGTTATTCCTTTCTTTTTTCTCACACTGCTACAGCTGAACATCCATTCAAAATTATTCTGCTACAATCTATCTTTACTAGTTTTGAAAATGTTCTTTTCATTACTATTAATTTTACATTTCTACAATTTTTATCAGGTAAACTCAAAATTGTTTTCCTGCTCGTTTTTTTATGGAGTACCGAGAGATTAAAATTTCAGCGCTCTAATAAAATTAATATTTGCTTTTTAAGTGTCGTGCATTCTAGTTGCCTTATTTCCTTGTTAATTTCTGACAATTAGTTTTCCTTGGACTCTGATAATTTTGCGAATATCCCATGGTGCAAGAAGCAAATCCACAGCAGCAGCACCCATTTTCTGCCGATCTACGTGTAATGTTGTCAAGTTTTCAAGGCTTCTCCCCCTTTGAGAAAAATCATCAAACCCTGTTATGAAGGGCATCCTTTTAATTTTTGCATCGGAGAATAAGCTCTTGCATTTGAGCGCCGGGTCATCCTGTGGAAAGAGTATCGCATCAGGAGGATCGTTGTTTTTCTGTATTTCAATTAGATCATTAAAATTTCCAGAATCAACAATTTTTCCATCAAGATTGCGGATTTGTATCTCATTTTTAAATGCCAGCAATCTTTCATCGGCATTCAATGCTCCTAGTGAACGTTCAAAATTCATAGCAA
Organism: Candidatus Uhrbacteria bacterium GW2011_GWF2_39_13; assembly: GCA_000993535.1. Classification (GTDB taxonomy): domain Bacteria; phylum Patescibacteriota; class Patescibacteriia; order UBA9934; family GWF2-40-263; genus UBA12478. Next base: position 16,145 of record LBWG01000021.1, read on the forward strand.
ATAGAAGTTTACGGCATCTTTTCGAAACTAAATAAGTGATTAGTTGATTAATTCCATCAAAGTTATCTGTTATAATACAATGGCTTCCTGGAATTATATAGTCAATTATAACAGATTTTATTGATGATGACAGTAAAATGGCTCCCAATGAAAAATAAACGCTTTCTCCTGCCGAAACCGTAATATATCCTTCCTCTGGGCTGGTTTGGTACGCGCTAAAAACGTTTTGAGGAGTACTGACAGTGTTCATGAATTCAACACGCAAATCAAGATTTAATTGAGCTGCTCTACTCTGAACACCACAAAGAAAAGAATCTACGAATAGATTATTGGGGGGAATAAAAAACACTACTCTTTTTAAAGGTATATCATTTTTTGTGCAAGGTACGTTGATATTTTTAATATAATTTGCATAGATGCCGGAGCCACGAATACTTTTTACAAATCCAGATTTAATCAACCTGTCTTGAACACGTGTAGCAGTTTGCCAGCTCACTCCATATTTTTTGCAAATTTCGTTTTTAGAATAAACTCTTTCTCTCGCTCGGAAATGACCGTTTTTTATTTCTTCAATTATTTTTTCTGCAACTGTTATATACAAACTTTTCATTTAACTTACCCTTATATCATCCAAGTATACCAGTTAAGTGGATATTTGTCAATAGGGCAAGCACTAAAATTCATAAAAAATTGAAGCTTCGTAATCGGTGACGGCAGTCTCAAATGGAGCCGTGGCAGGTCTTCGGTCGGTTTAAGCGGCTTCACCATCCCCAATCCCATTTTCCTTGAAAACCATCCATCATCTTGCGGCGCAAAATAATAGACAGCTTTAAAAAATTGAGAGCAAGTGCCGCAACAGAGTGGGCGGCACAGAAAAAGTAGGCGACGCCTACCATTTGAGACTACCGTCATCGGTCAGAGTACCTATAGAGGATAAGAATGCGGGTTCAAGGCGAAATTCAGGCAGATTTTTCGAGTTTCTGTTCAGGCGGGAAGAGCAGAGAGACTAATCCCAATACTGTTCACTTAAGTATTAAGATGACCTGAAACTTTGATTTTTTCAAGGCGTGTTTCATCATGTTTAGTGTTCTGACAGGGAAACCTGACATTTTCCGCTTAACGCCTCGGGGGTTTTTCCTCCCTGCGCGTAGGGGAAGACGTACTTCCAGAATTTCCTCTATGACTTCCATGTGAAGCTGACGCAATGCCCGAGGGGGAAAAGGCCGCGGTAAAACGCGGCAGTTTTTTACGTACTACTCTGACGGTGTGAAGAAAAGACAATCGGTCAGGGTCAATGTCAGCTTCAAGCGCGGCTTCATGCATCAGAGAGCGTACTGCAAAATGGG
>LBWG01000022.1:0-344 GCA_000993535.1 Candidatus Uhrbacteria bacterium GW2011_GWF2_39_13
CAGCGCCGACTGGGCGAGGGCTTCGGCTTCGGTGTTCGCGCCGTCAAGCGTATCAGTGGCAATGATTAGCTTCCGCCCGTTTTTGTGTTTGACGACCAATGGGACTTCAAAGGACAAATTCCCGTTGCTTAAAATTTTTATTACAGGTTGGCTCATGGCATTTTCCTTTCCTCGTTAAGGGCATTGAGTTCTTTGACCAGCGACGTTACGCCGTTGGTTTTTATTTCCATTTCCATTCGGTCATTGCGGATAGTTATTTTTTCGAAGAAGAGATGCGCAAGGCGGTATTTTTCCGCGGGGAACAACTCCTCCCACAGCGTTTCTATATTATTGAACGCCCCGGT